>NZ_KV807752.1:0-231 GCF_001812125.1 Streptococcus sp. HMSC071D03 | reverse complement strand
TAAGATTATCGTTTATCGTGAAGAAGAGTTTAGCGTTGATGTGAACTTAACTGATAACAGTGGTCGCTTGGATAAGATTAAGGTTCACGACAATGCTCAAGCAGTAGCACCATCAGGTAATTTCGAAGTTACAAATGGTGGTCGTCTTGAACTTCCTGCTAATGGTACAAGTATTAACTTCACGGATAAGACAAGTAATTTAGGTCAAGCTGGCAATGCGACAGATACTAA
>NZ_KV807751.1:0-452 GCF_001812125.1 Streptococcus sp. HMSC071D03 | reverse complement strand
GGTAAACAAAGACGGATCAGTAGTTGTAACCTTTGAAGATGGTACTACATCTGTTATTCCAGCAGATAAGACAGTCAAGAAATCAGATGGTTCAGTAGCAGTTAATCCAGCTACTAACCAAGATTCACCTGCTCAAGCACCAGCTAAGAAAGCAGGAGCGAAAGAATTGCCAAATACTGGTACAGAACAATCTAGCGCTTCACTTGCTTTAGCACTTCTTGCAGCAGCGACAGGTGGACTCCTCTTCGCTAAAAAACGTGAGGAAGAAGAGTAAGAAATTACTCAAATAAAGCAAAACTGAGAATCTCAATTCTATGAATTTGCTAGAAAAACCGTAAGAAGAAATTCTTACGGTTTTTTTGATGGGAAATGAGGCTATTTGTCAACTGTAGTGGTTGAAAAAAGCTATAGTATAGTGGATTGAATCTAGAATAGTACGCTACAGATTTTAA
>NZ_KV807750.1:20477-51007 GCF_001812125.1 Streptococcus sp. HMSC071D03 | reverse complement strand
GCTGATGTAGCCGGTTGACCTTCATAATTGATATCCTCAATCCTTGTCTGCCTCATTTTCTTTTACGAGATCGTTTTGTGAATCTTTTTCAGAGAGTTTTTGATCGATATACTGGTTAATGGTTTCGTAAAATTCCTTGGTCGCCTCACTATCTAATTTTGTCGAATTATGGACTTGATTGACTTTTAATTGAACAGATTGAATACCGTAAGAGGCTTGTTTTTGACGGATGGTTTCTAATTCTTCTTCTGAAATCGGATCTCCAACAACTGTCAAGACCAATTCATTATTCCTTGACTTGTAGACTTGATTAATGACCGTATGATTGGCGAACTCTTTGCCTACAAACTGTTTAATCCCTTCTTTTCGTGCTTGATCCATCGTCAGAGTGACTGCTGAATAGCTGGCTGGAAGAACCAATAATACAATCAAGGAGATCAACCCAATTCTCATTTTAATGTTTAGCTCTTTAAATGAACTTAAGGGAGATTTTCTCATCATAATTCTTGTTCCAACAATGTTGATTAGCATGATAAAGACACAGTTGATCAAGAAAAGATAAAGAGCCCCAAATAAAAATCGTACATTCCCATTAGCTAAACCATATCCTGCAGTGCATATAGGTGGCATCAGAGCTGTTGCGATAGCTACTCCTGGTACGATATTGTTTGCTTCTTTTTTCCTTGAACCAATGAAACCTGCTATCCCACCAGCAATAGCAATGAGTACATCCCAAATAGTTGGAGAGGTTCGTGCAATCAACTCGCTACTTGCATAAGATAAGGGAGAAATCCAGAAATACAAAGTCGAGACAAGCAAACTGACCAATACTTGAGTAAATAAAACCTCTAGAGATTGCTTGATTAAACGCGTATCAAAAATAGCTAAACCAAACCCCAGTCCAACAATCGGTGTCATAAGAGGTGAAATCAACATGGCTCCAATAACGACAGCTGTTGAATTCATATTTAGACCTATAGAGGCAATAAAAATCGCACACATCAAAATCACTGTATCTCTTAATCGAACATGAAGGTCATCATATAGTTTCTCGCGGAATTCACGTGTTGAATAGTTTCCGGTCATTGATTACTCCTTTTATTTCATATAATCTTGTTTCTGCATGGATGATGTTAGAGAGACTTCTGTCCAAACTGATATGTTTTTAATTCTTAGCTGTGATTCTTTTGAACATTAGCTTTTAAATATCTATCAATCCATCCTACATATTATATCAAAAATTTTACAGTCTTTCTCTGAAGAAATCAATTCATTTAAAAGATAGAAAAGGAAGTCATTTTTGTTTCCTTATCCGAAGAAGAAAAACGATGTCTCCTCTGAAAGTAGATACCGTTTTAATGTTTAAACATGATGAGTTTGTAGCAGCAATCCTAGCTGATATCGCCAACAAATCACGTGTTGAGAAATAAGAGATAAAACCTGGTACAAAATCCTATCTACTAAAAAGAGGCCGGGACAAAAGTCCTAGCCTCTCAATTGTCTTTGGATTGTCGTGCAAGACGCAGTGGTTGAGTGGGCTCTACTACGCTGATTTCATCAGCTTTTACAGCCCTACTCAACTGTGCGTAGGTGGGACGACGAAATCGAATTCTAACGAATTAACGATTTCTGTCCCACTCTCTTTTTTGATGTTTCTGTTTTTACATTTGAACAATTCTACGATAGCTTCTTGAAGTAATCATAAAGATAAGTACGTAGATGAGGGCAAAGATACCACAAATAGAAAGTGTTACACTTAACATCATGGCTGAATCAACAACACCAACGACCTTGAGAATCAGGCTCAACATGTGATAAGCAAAAGCCAGATGAAGAAAGGCAAAGGCCAGAGGTAGGAAGAAAACAGTCAAGACTTGTTTATTAATGGTTTGCTTGATTTGTTTTTGATCCAAGCCAACTTTTTGCAGGATGACAAAGCGTTCACGGTCTTCATAACCTTCTGAGATTTGTTTATAGTAGATAACGAGAACTGTACCTACCATAAAGATGATAGAGAGGAAAATTCCAATAAAGAGAACTCCTCCAAAGAGAGCGTTCATTTCGACAGTTGACTCACTCGCAATGTTTGCACCGTAAATCATACCATTCTCGTTCTTGAGATTGTGACTGAAATTATTCACATACTCATGAAAATCGTCAGCTAGCTTTAACTGTTCCTCTTGACTGGCGGTTACATCCATACCACCGTATAACTGAGTATAAATAGCAGAATCCTGATATTTTTCTAAAAAGCTTTGAAGATCTGGTACGACAAGGTAGTTATAATCCGAAATCAAGAGAACATACTGATTTGAAACATGATTGATGATAAAATCTTGCTGGATTTCTTCCTTGATACGATACTCTTGATTGTTAAGACTGAATGTTTTCTGACCTTTTAGTTGGTCATTTTTAGCCCAAAGACCAACTTCGTTATCCGTTAAATGAAGCTTTTGTCCAGTCATTTTCTCATAGTCTTTTTGTTCAAAAACTAGGAAGACTGTCTTAGGCATGACATTGTTTTGCCCTTTTTCAAAGATGGTTAATTTGGTCCCATCTTGACTAGAAAGACCAAAACTTGAAAAGCTGAGAACATCCTTATTGCTGATCGTTAGATTCTTTTCACTGGCATATTGACTCAATAGTTGGCCTAAATCCTCAACTTCTACATTTTGTCCTGAAACTGACATATCGTGAGGATATAGGATTTTTTTCATATTTTCAGATCCGTTGTAGATACTAGTAGCTGCAGACATAGTAACCAAAACCATGGTTGAAAGGATGGCAATGGTTGCTAATCCGACAGCATTTTTCTTCATACGGAAGATGAGGTTAGAAACAGAGATGAGGTTGTTAGGTTGGTAGTAATATCTCTTGTTTTTCTTGAGCAACTGTAAGAAAACTGTAATACCAGCATTGAATAAGAGATAGGTCCCTACAATAACTAACATAACCGCAATAAAGAAAGTAGCGATAGCTTTGAAAGCATCTGTTACGCTTAGTGCTAAGTAGTACCCACCACCTAGTGCAATTAGCCCTACAAGTGTCTGAAGGACTAGGAAACGCCCCTTCTTCTCACCTTTTGCTTTCTCACGAGAAAGTTGCAGAGCATCCATTCGGATAATGCGGATAGCATTTAGGAAGACAAGGGCTAAAAAGATAAAACCGAATACCAGAAGGATTGAAAGCACTACAGACCATTGGAAAGTTGCAACTAACTCTACCTTCATCTTTGCAAGTTTAAGTAGTAAAGCGAAAATCAGATTATCAAAGAGGGCACCAATTCCAATCCCAGCAGTGACTGTTACTAGCCCAAATATCAAGAGTTCCTTAAAGGTCATACCAATCAAATGGCGTTTTTCTAAGCCCAACATGCCATATACACCCAGTTCTTTTGAGCGATTTTTCATGACAAAACTATTGGCATAAAGCACGATAATGGCTGATGCAAGTGTCACAACGACAAGCCCTAGTTGTAGGGTAAATTGTATAGCAGATGCACCACGTAAATCCACAATTTTAGGATTAAAGGCTAGAGAGTAAAAGAGATAGCTAATTGTGACTGCCAAAATGACAGACAAAGCAAATGGATAATAGAGTTTGCGGTTTTTAATTAAGTTGGATATGGCCAACTTATTGGTTAATCGAAACATACTAGTTCACCTCACTTGCCATAACAGTCAAGGTATCAGAGATTTCTTGGAACATCTGACGATCCGTCTTTTCACCACGGTAGATTTGATTATAGAGAATACCGTCCTTGATGAAAAGGACACGTTTTGCACGGCTGGCCGCAGCTGTTGAGTGGGTCACCATGAGAATGGTTTGCCCTTGTTCATTGATCTGATCAAAGATATCAAGGAGAGCTGCAGACGATTTAGAGTCTAGGGCACCTGTTGGCTCGTCCGCAAGAAGAATTTCTGGTTCTGTGATGATAGCCCGTGCAACTGCTACCCTTTGTTTTTGCCCTCCAGAGATTTCATAAGGGTACTTCTCCTGCAATTGATTGATGCCAAGATTTTCGGCCGTCACGACCAATTTTTTCATCATTTCTGTAATAGGCTTTCTAGACAATACCAAAGGGAGTAAGATATTGTCTTTAACAGAAAGCGTATCTAACAAATTGAAGTCTTGGAAGACAAATCCTAACTTTTCACGACGGAAGCTTGATGCTTCTGAATTTTTAATGGTAGCTGTGTCAGTTCCATTTAGGAAGACCTGACCACGAGTTGGCTTGTCAAGCATAGCAAGAATATTCAGTAGAGTAGATTTACCAGAACCAGACTCACCCATGATAGCGACGTAGTCGCCTTTTTCAACTGTAAAGTGAATATCTTTCAGGGCTTCTACTTGGTTGCCTTGAAAGCGAGTTTTATAAATCTTTTGAACGTGTTTTACATCTAATACTGTCATTTTAACTTCTCCTTTTTAATATCCCATTAATTGAAACTGAGCTTGCATCATTTCGATGCCGATTTGAACTCGCTCGATATCCTTTGGACTCGGCTTACTTGTATGTTTCTTTTGTAAAATTGTTTTCATGGTTTCTCTCCTTTTTCTTTATGCTCTAAGTTTACTCCAAAAAAAGATGGCTTGCCATAACATAACCTTACAACAGAGGCCTTTAATCTTACATTTTTGTAAGATTACATTTTTATCTAATTGTAGCCTTTTTTCTCACTATATCAAGGTCTAAAGAAGAGCTTGAAAGGTTTCTTCCAAGCTCTTCACAATTCTTTTCATTCAATCAGTAAATTCACTTCAGAGAACTTAATCCTCACAGTTGTTCCTTGCCCAAGCTCGGATTCTATTTGAATCTGATGTCCTAATTCTTGGCTGATTTTCTGGGTTAGATAGAGTCCAAGTCCAGATGACTGCTGGGTCATTCGACCATTATAGCCTGAAAATCCGCGTTCAAAGACTCGCAATTGATCACTGTTTTTGATACCAATCCCAGTATCTTTGATGCAAAGGTCTTGATCTTCCATATAGATCTCAATTCCACCTTCATTTGTGTATTTGAGGCTATTTGAAAGGATTTGTTCAATAACTACTAACATCCATTTTTTATCCGTCACAATGCTTCTGTCCAAATCATGCAGATTGATACTAAGACCTTTCTGAATAAAGAAAATGGCATATTTGCGAATGACTTCCTTGACCAAATCTTCTATATTCTCTTTCTTCAAAACCAAATCATCATGGAAGCTTTCTAAGCGTAGATATTGGAGAACGAGGTTGGTATAGGAATCAATCTTAAAAATTTCCTGCTCCAACTGTTGTTTCAGTTGGCGATCCGCCACCTCGCTCACTAGTAGTTTACTAGCTGCAATTGGTGTTTTTATCTGATGAACCCAGAGTGTATAGTAGTCCACCAAATCATTATAGCGGTTTTCAGCATCTGATTTCTTTTGATAGAGTTCAGCTTCGCTTTTCTCTAATTTTTCAGTTAGAAGGACTTCCATTGGTGACTTAGCTTTTCTTTCGCCATAAAGCAATTCCTTACGATAACGTTGCAATTCTATCAAGAAATCAAATACCAAAAACAAAAATGTCAAAAATGTAGATAGAAAGAAGAAATAGTTAAAGTAGGGCCCTTGCTTATCAAACAAGATTTCAAAGAGAAAAAGCAAACCTGTAAGAGCAAGAATAAAAGCAAAAAAACGGCTACGCGAACGGATATAAGCTAGAAAAAAACTTTTAATATCAAGCATGTTTCAATCCATACCCTATCCCTTTCTTGGTTTCGATAAAACCAATCAAACCTTCTTCCTCCAATTTCTTACGCAAACGAGCGACATTAACGGACAAGGTATTATCATCGATAAAGAAGTCACTGTTCCAGAGTTCCCGCATCAAATCATCACGCGCTACGATATTTCCCGCATGTTCAAATAAAACCCGTAAAATCTGAAATTCATTCTTTGTTAAACTGATAGCTTTGCCATTGACATGCACATCCATAGACTTGGTGTTGAGGATAACTCCAGCATACTCTAGGAGACTTTCATCCCGTCCAAACTCATAAGAGCGACGCAATAATCCTTGTACCTTAGCTAAAAGTACCTGCTGGTCAAAAGGCTTGGTCACAAAATCATCTGCCCCCATATTAATAGCCATAACGATGTCCATAGCCTGGTCTCTTGATGACAGAAACATAATAGGAACTTTGGAAATCTTGCGAATCTCCTGGCACCAGTGATAACCATTAAAGAGAGGCAAGCCGATATCCATGAGAACCATATGAGGTTGAGATTGAACAAATAGTGTCAGAACTTCCATAAAGTCTTCTACCATAACTACTTCAAAACCCCATTCGGAGAGCATTTTCCCAACTTGCTGACGAATAACTGGATCATCTTCTACTAGTAAAATCTTGTGCATCTGCTCCTCCTTTTTCTATATTATAGCAAAATTCTTCTCACTACTAGCGAAATTGATGTAAATCTGATATGATAAAAGTTAAGAAAGGAATTCTCATGGCCAATATTTTTGACTACCTAACTGACGTTCAATACGATTCTTTTTATGATCTCCCTTTAAATGAACTGGATGTACTTGCTTTGACAGAGCTGACCTATCTTTCTTTTGATCATCTATTGGACCAGCCTGTCAATCGTTTAAGCGATGTCGCAACACGCATCCCGCGAGAAAGTACCATGTTGACCAATAAAGAACGGCTTCAGCTCCTCGATCAGTTATCCCAACACAAACGTTTTAAAAATAGCAAACTTTCTAATTTTGTCAACGAGATAGACACAGAACTCCAAAAGCAATTCGCTGCTATGACCTATCGTCTGAACCTAGATACTTATCTGATTGTCTTTCGAGGTACAGACGATAGTATTATTGGTTGGAAGGAAGATTTCCATATGACTTACATGAAGGAAATCCCTGCCCAAAGGCATGCTCTTGAATACTTAGAAGAATTCTTTACCCAACATCCAAAACAGAAAGTGATTGTAGCTGGACATTCTAAAGGTGGGAATCTGGCCGTCTATGCTGCAAGTCAAATCCAACCTGAATTGCAGGAAAAGATATCTGCAATTTATACCTATGATGCCCCTGGTTTGCAGGCTCATCTGACTGAAACCACTGGCTATCAAGATGTTATTCCAAAAATTGGCCGCTATGTCCCACAGGGATCTGTCATTGGCATGATGCTAGAAGTCCCTGATACACCTATCGTCGTCAAGTCTACAGCTCTCGGAGGAATCGCTCAACACAGTACCTTTAGTTGGCTGACAGAGGGACACCACTTTGTCCAACTAGAGGCTATCAGTAGCGAAAGTCTCCAAATCAAAGACACTCTTAAAGAATGGGTGGACAGTGTGCCCGATGAAGAACTAGAGCTCTACTTTGATCTCTTTTTCGGAACCATCCTAGAATCTGGAATCACTTCCATCAACGATTTATCTTCTAGAAATGCTATTGAACACATTCGACAACTTGTTTCTCAAGCTCAGACTCTGGAGCCTGAGCAAGTTGAAATCTTAAAAAATCTGACACAACTCCTACTGGATGCACGCTTCCAAGCCTGGAAAAATCATTTTTAATGTCTAAAAAAGTCCCTTCTTTTATGGAGGGACTCTTTTGTTGATTCCTTATTTTATGCTTCTGTGTTATACTAGAAACTGTAAATCTTTGAAAGAGGAAATCCTATGAAAATCCATAAAACTGTGAATCCTATCGCCTATGAAAATACTTATTATCTTGAAGGAGACCATCACCTGATTGTGGTTGATCCGGGTAGCAACTGGGAGGCTATTCGTAAGACTATCGAGACCATCAATAAACCGGTCTGTGCGATTCTCCTAACCCACACCCACTATGACCATATCTTGAGTCTGGACTTGGTCAGAGATACTTTTGGAAATCCTCCCGTTTATGTAGCGGAAAGCGAAGCCACTTGGCTCTACACTCCAGTTGACAACCTCTCTGGTCTCCCTCGTCATGACGATATGGCAGATGTCGTATGTAGACCAGCTGAACACACCTTTGTCTTTCATGAAGAATACCAGATTGAGGAGTTCCGCTTCACTGTATTACCAACTCCAGGCCACTCTATCGGAGGAGTTTCATTTGTTTTTCCAGATGGTCGCTTGGTCTTAACGGGTGATGCACTCTTCCGAGAAACTATTGGACGAACAGACCTACCTACAGGTAGCATGGAACAACTCCTTCATAGTATCCAAACCCAGCTCTTCACCCTCCCTAACTACGACGTCTATCCAGGACATGGTCCGGCTACGACTATCGCCCACGAAAAAACTTTCAATCCATTTTTCTAGCAAGTGAAAAACCAAGGACAATCATCCTTGGTTTTTTGATTACCAAATAATCACGCGGTCTTCTGGTGAGCGCCACATGCCGTCGCCTTCTTTGACATCATAGGTTGTAAAGAAGTCATCAAAGTTTGGCACTTGGACGTTAACGCGGAGTTTTGCTGGCGCGTGCACATCAACACTAGCCATGAGTTTCATCAACTCTGGGCGGCCTTTCATTCGCCAGATACGAGCAAAGTTATGGAAGAACTCTTCAGCTGAGAAATCTGGTTCTCTCTTGGCAGCTTCTAGCGCTGCAGCGATTCCTCCTAGGTCAGCAACATTTTCTGATACGGTCAATTTACCGTTAATCGTTGCGCCGTAAGATTCTTGGCCGTCAAACTGGTCGATAACCTTCTGAGTTTTCTCTTTGAAGGCTGCATAGTCGCTCTCAGTCCACCAATCCTTGAGACTTCCATTTTCATCAAAGGAAGCTCCATTAGTATCAAAGGCGTGAGAAATTTCATGGGCAATAACCGCACCGATTCCACCATAGTTGGCAGAAGATGACTGATGCAAATCATAGAATGGAGCCTGTAAGATAGCAGCTGGGAAGACAATCAAGTTCTTTTGTGGATTGTAGTAGGCATTGACCATATGAGCAGGCATTCCCCACTCCTTGTAGTCAACTGGCTGGTTCCACTTGCTCCAGCTGTGCTTGATTTCCACACGCGCAAAGGCTAGGGCATTCTCAAAGAGGCTAGCAGATTCATCCACTACCTTGTCCTTATAGCGGGCTGGTAGCTCCTCTGGATAACCAATATAAGGCTTGATGACATTGAGTTTGACGATGGCTTTTTCTCGAGTTTCAGGAGTCAGCCAGTCATTTTGGGCTAAACGTTCCTTATAAACATCAATCATGGTCACCACTTTTTTCTCTACGTCTGCCTTGGCTTCCGGAGAGAATTTTTCGTGGGCGTACCAAAGGCCCAGGGCTTGTTTGAATGGCCCTTGAGCTAAATGGTACGCAGCCTTGCGTTTATCTTGGGCTTCTGGAACTCCTGAAAGAGCACGGCCATAAGCACCTGACAAGATACGAATCTCATCTGTCAGATAACTAGTTGAAAGATTAACCACACTTAAGATCAAGGTTGCCTTGAGTAAAGGCCAAGCTTCTTCACTATAGAATTGCTCTGCTGCTTGCCAGAAACGTTCTTCATCTACAATGACCTTATCAGGTACTTGACCAAGAACAGCTTGGAAAAAGTCATCTAGAGGTAGAGCAGGGGCAAACTTTTTGAAATCTTCATAAGAATATGGATGGTAAAGTTTGGCATATTCTGAACTTTCTTCATTAGAGAGGACTACAGCTGCGATACGACGGTCCAATTCCAATCGTTTCTCTAATAAATCTTCGATTTCTTCATCTGAGAAGTTATAGGCTTTGAGGAGATTAGAAGTACTTTCTTTCCAAAGGTTCAATAATTCCTCACGCTGAGGATGGTCTTCCGCATAGTAGGTTGTATCAGGCAAGATAGTTCCTGGAGCACTAGCCCAAAGAACATTGGTTCTAGCATCCATAAAGTCTGGTGATACACCAAATGGAAGGAAGTTTGGTTTGCCAGCTAATTCAAACTCTGCTAGTTTACCTGCGAAATCCGCAAAACTCTCTAAATTCTGGTATTCCTTCAATAAAGGAAGAATTGGCTCGATTCCATCAGCTTCTCGCTTATCGAAATCTCTCACCATAGCGTGGTATTTGACAAAATTTGCCAAGATAGCATCTTCTGTAACATCTTCTCCAGCCAACCATTTGTCGGTTGTCGTTAGCATCAACTCTTCGATTTCTTCGTCGAGATCGATAAAACCACCTGTTCTCGATTTATCAGCTGGAATGACGGCAGTCTTTTCCCATTCACCATTTATAGCATCATAAAAATCATCTTGATAACGTGTCATCTTGTTCTCGCTTTCCTATTTTCACTTATTCCTAGCTTAGCAAAAATCCCTAGGGATTGCAATTAAAAATGCCGAGTTGACCTCTTATTTTAATCATTAATATTTTAAATTTTTACAAAAATTAACTTGACTTAAAAATAAAATTAAGGTATATTAAAAATTAGGAGGAATATAACTGTATGATACGTATCGAAAACCTCAGTGTCTCCTACAAAGAAACGTTGGCACTAAAGGATATTTCACTAGTGCTCCAAGGACCAACGATTACCGGAATTATTGGTCCAAACGGTGCTGGGAAATCAACACTATTAAAAGGTATGCTGGGAATTATCCCACATCAAGGTCAGGCATTTCTCGATGACAAGGAAGTTAAAAAATCCTTACATCGAATCGCCTATGTCGAACAAAAAATCAATATCGACTACAACTTTCCCATCAAGGTCAAGGAATGCGTCTCGTTAGGACTCTTTCCCTCTATCCCTCTCTTTCGAAGTTTAAAGGCTAAACATTGGAAGAAAGTGAAAGAAGCCCTTGAAATCGTCGGCCTAGCTGACTACGCAGAACGGCAAATCAGTCAACTGTCTGGAGGTCAATTCCAGCGGGTCTTGATTGCCAGATGTTTGGTGCAGGAAGCCGACTATATCCTCTTGGATGAACCCTTTGTTGGGATTGACTCTGTCAGTGAGGAAATCATCATGAATACGCTGAGAGATTTGAAAAAAGCTGGGAAGACGGTTCTGATCGTTCACCACGACCTCAGCAAGGTTCCCCACTACTTCGATCAAGTCTTGCTTGTCAATCGAGAAGTGATTGCCTTTGGTCCAACCAAAGAAACCTTTACCGAAGCCAATCTCAAAGAAGCTTACGGTAATCGACTCTTTTTCAATGGAGGTGATCTATGATTGCAGAATTTATCGATGGATTGCAAAAATTCCATTTCTTACAAAATGCCTTGATAACAGCCATTGTCATCGGGGTCGTAGCTGGAGCTGTAGGATGTTTCATTATTCTACGCGGGATGTCACTCATGGGAGATGCCATTTCACATGCTGTCTTACCAGGTGTAGCCCTCTCCTTCATCTTGGGCGTTGACTTCTTTATCGGAGCCATTGTCTTTGGATTACTAGCTGCCATCATCATTACCTACATCAAGGGAAACTCGATTATCAAAAGCGATACCGCCATCGGCATTACCTTTTCTTCTTTCTTAGCCCTCGGTATCATCTTGATTAGTGTCGCTAAAAGTTCAACTGACCTTTTCCATATCCTTTTTGGTAATATCCTGGCCGTCCAAGATACAGATATGTTTATTACCATGGGGGTTGGTGCAGCCATTCTCTTGTTAATCTGGATTTTCTTCAAGCAACTCTTGATAACTTCCTTTGATGAACTCTTGGCTAAAGCCATGGGAATGCCTGTCAATTTCTATCACTACCTTCTCATGGTACTCCTGACTCTCGTGTCTGTGACCGCCATGCAAAGTGTCGGAACTATCCTGATTGTAGCCATGCTGATTACCCCAGCTGCAACTGCTTATCTGTATGCTAATAGCCTGAAAAGCATGATTTTCCTTTCCTCAACCTTTGGAGCGATAGCTTCAGTTTTGGGGCTCTTTATCGGCTATAGCTTTAACGTTGCGGCAGGTTCTAGTATCGTGCTCACAGCTGCTAGTTTCTTTCTCATTAGCTTCTTTATCGCTCCAAAACAACGATATTTGAAACTGAAAAATAAACATTTGTTAAAATAAGGGGCAAAGCCCCAATAAATTGGAGGATCTAATGAAAAAATTAGGTACATTACTCGTTCTCTTTCTTTCCGTCATCGCTCTTGTAGCATGTGCTAGCGGAAAGAAAGATGCAGCTTCTGGTCAAAAACTAAAAGTTGTTGCTACAAACTCAATCATCGCTGATATTACTAAAAATATTGCTGGTGACAAGATTGATCTTCACAGTATCGTTCCTGTTGGTCAAGACCCACACGAATACGAACCACTTCCTGAAGATGTCAAGAAAACTTCTCAAGCTGATTTGATTTTCTATAACGGGATCAACCTTGAAACAGGTGGCAATGCTTGGTTTACAAAATTGGTAGAAAATGCTAAGAAAACTGAAAACAAAGACTACTTTGCAGTCAGCGAAGGTGTTGATGTTATCTACCTTGAAGGTCAAAACGAAAAAGGCAAAGAAGACCCACACGCTTGGCTTAACCTTGAAAATGGGATGATTTTTGCTAAGAATATCGCAAAACAATTGAGCGCTAAAGACCCTAGCAACAAGGAATTCTACGAAAAAAATCTCAAAGAATATACTGATAAGCTAGACAAACTTGACAAGGAAGCTAAGGAGAAATTTAACAACATCCCTGCTGAGAAAAAACTCATTGTAACCAGCGAAGGATGCTTCAAATACTTCTCTAAAGCCTACGGCGTTCCAAGTGCCTATATCTGGGAAATCAATACTGAAGAAGAAGGAACTCCTGACCAAATCAAGACCTTGGTTGAAAAACTTCGCCAAACAAAAACTCCTTCCCTCTTTGTAGAATCAAGTGTGGATGACCGTCCAATGAAGACTGTTTCACAAGATACAAACATCCCAATCTACGCACAAATCTTTACTGACTCTATCGCAGAACAAGGTAAAGAAGGCGACAGCTACTACAACATGATGAAATACAACCTTGACAAGATTGCTGAAGGATTGGCAAAATAATACTCTTCGAAAATCTCTTCAAACCACGTCAGCGTCGCCTTGCCGTACTCAAGTACAGCCTGTGGCTAGCTTCCTAGTTTGTTCTTTGATTTTCATTGAGTATAAGCCTCTGAAAAACGTCATTCTCACATGAGCTGGCGTTTTTTCTATGCCCATATTTCCGGTCAAATCATTGGAAAATTCTGACTGTTTCAGCTAAAATGGAAGAAAAAAGATTGGAGTATCTTATGGTAACTTTTCTCGGAAATCCTGTGAGCTTTACAGGTAAACAACTACAAGTCGGCGACAAGGCACTTGATTTTTCTCTTACTGCAACTGATCTTTCTAAAAAATCTCTGGCTGATTTTGACGGTAAGAAAAAAGTCTTGAGTGTCGTGCCTTCTATCGATACAGGCATCTGCTCAACTCAAACGCGTCGTTTTAACGAAGAACTGGCTGGACTGGATAATACGGTCGTCGTGACTGTTTCCATGGACCTGCCTTTTGCCCAAAAACGTTGGTGTGGTGCTGAAGGTATTGAAAATGCCATCATGCTTTCAGACTACTTCGACCACTCCTTTGGACGCGATTATGCCCTCTTAATCAATGAATGGCATCTGCTTGCTCGAGCCGTATTTGTTCTCGATGCTGACAATATTATCCATTATGTTGAGTATGTGGACAATATCAACAGCGAACCAAACTTTGAAGCAGCCATTGAAGCAGCAAAGTCGCTTGACTAAAAGAAAGCCCACTTGTAACAAGACAGAAAGCTAGAGAAATCTAGCTTTTTTTGGTATACTAGATGGAGATAATAAACAAGGAAATGCGAATGACACCAAATAAAGAAGATTACTTAAAATGTATTTATGAGATTGGCATGGAAGTTCCTAAGATTACCAACAAGGAAATCGCTGCTCGGATGCAGGTATCACCTCCTGCGGTAACTGAGATGATCAAGCGCATGCAATCCGAAAACCTTATATTAAAAAATAAAGAAAATGGCTATATACTAACGGATATTGGTTTAAAGCTGGTCTCTGAGCTTTATCGTAAGCATCGACTGATAGAGGTCTTTCTAGTTCACCATCTAGACTATACCAGCAATCAGATTCACGATGAGGCTGAGGTATTAGAGCATACAGTGTCAGACCTTTTTGTGGAGCGACTGGAAACTATGTTAGGCTTTCCAAAGACCTGTCCCCATGGAGGAACCATTCCTGCTAAGGGTGAGCTTCTAGTTGAGGTTAATAACCTGCCACTTTCTGATATCAAAGAAGCAGGGACCTATCTACTAACTCGGGTTCACGATAGTTTTGAACTTCTCCAGTATTTGGAAAAACATAGCATCCATATTAGAGACCAACTCCAAGTCAAGCAGTTCGATGGCTTCTCTAATACCTTCACTCTGATTCACAACAATGAAGAACTCCAAGTCAGCCTCGAAATCGCAAAACAACTCTATGTTGAAAAAATGAACTAAAGTCTTTATCAGCAAAAAACCAAGCCCGCTAGCTTGGTTTTTCTTATCTATTTTTGGTGTCAAGAATGATTGTTACCGGTCCATCATTGACCAGTTCCACCTGCATATCTGCTCCGAAAATACCTGTTTTCACAGGAACTTCCTTGGCTAGTTCTCGGTTAAAATCTTGATAGAAATCCTCTGCAACATCAGGCTTAGCAGCACCTGTAAAAGCTGGGCGATTCCCTTTTTTGGTATCGGCAAAAAGAGTGAATTGAGAGATGGAGAGTATTTCTCCTTGGATATCCTTGACTGATAAATTCATCTTGCCTTCGGTATCTGAAAAGATACGCATATTGACAAGTTTTCTCACTGCATAATCCAAATCTTCTTTTTGATCCTCAGGGCCAACACCAACTAGGAGTAATAATCCCTGCTGGATTTGTCCATATACCTGACCTTCAATGCTAACTTGGGCTTTTTTGACCCTCTGAATAATGATTTTCATAATAGCCTTTCTAGATCTATCGCCCCAACTTAACCATTGGTCCGTTTAACAGAATAGACTTCTGGTACACTCTTAATCTTATCAACTACCGTTGTCAGAGTTGAAAGGTTAGAAATCCCAAATGAAACGTGAATATTCGCAAATTTCATATCTTTGGTAGGCTGGGCATTGACCGTTGAGATGTTTTTAGTTGTATTTGACAAGACCTGTAAAACATCGTTCAAAAGTCCAGTACGATTGAGACCGTAAATATCGATATGAGCCATATATTCCTTGCTTGAGAATTGATCTTCCCACTCAACATCTAATAGACGTTGTTCGTAGTTTTCCTGTGAACGAAGGTTCATACAGTCTACACGGTGGATGGCAACTCCGCGTCCTTTGGTAATATAGCCGACGATATCATCACCTGGAACAGGGTTACAACATTTGGCAATCCGGATCAAGAGTCCAGAAGCACCTTGGATGACTACTCCACCCTCATGCTTAACCTTAAGCGTATCCTTGTTCTCCACCTTGACTTCGCCACCCTTGACCAATTCTTCAGCCTCTGCCTTGGCCTTGGCACGCTCTTCTTCACGACGTTCCTTCTCCGTCAAACGGTTAAAGACAGTGATGGCTCCGATTTCTCCAAAACCAATGGCTGCGAAAAGGGCTTCTTCTGTTTTGTAACTAGTTTTTTGGAGGACTTCATCCATATGACGCTTGTCCATAAATTTATTAGCCACATAGCCATTCTCCTGGAATTGACTCATCAGCATTTCACGGCCCTTGTTGATGGACAATTCTTTGTCTTGGTTCTTAAAGAACTGACGAATCTTGTTCCGAGCTTTGCTGGTCTTGACCATGGTAAGCCAGTCACGACTTGGCCCAAAGGAATTTGGATTGGTGATGATTTCAACCTGGTCACCCGTTTTTAGCTTGGTAGTCAAGGGAACCATACGACCATTAACCTTGGCACCAGTCGCCTTTTCACCGATTTTGGTGTGAATCTCATAGGCAAAGTCAATCGGTCCAGAATCCTTTGGAAGAGAGCGAACGGCTCCGTCTGGAGTAAAGACGTAGATTTCTTCTGCTAGGTAATTCTCTTTAACCGTCTCTACGAAATCCTTGGCATCATCGGACTGGTCTTGAAGCTCCATCATCTCCTTGATCCAGTTCATACCGATAGCAGATTCCTTGCCATTAACCTGCCCCTTAATACCTTTTTTATAGGCCCAGTGAGCAGCAACCCCGTACTCAGCAACCTCATGCATTTCCTTGGTTCGAATCTGGAATTCAATAGGTCCCTTTGGTCCATAAACAGTTGTATGGATGGACTGGTAACCATTGGCCTTACGGTTGGCAATGTAGTCCTTAAAGCGTCCAGGCATTGGTTTCCAAAGCTCATGGACATATCCCAACATAGCATAGACATCACTTTGAGTATCTAGGATACAACGAATGGCAATCAAATCGTAGATCTCTTCAAAGCGTTTCTTCTTGTCCTGCATCTTACGATAAATCGAATAGATATGCTTGGGACGACCATAGATTTTTCCTGTAAGGTGGCGTTCTGATGAATATTCCTCAAGTTTTGTCACAACCTCATCTACCAAGGCTTCACGTTCTTGACGTTTTTCCTTCATCATGTGACTAATCTTGTAAAACTCAGTCGGATTTAAATAACGGAAGGATAGGTCTTCTAGTTCCCACTTAACACTTGAAATCCCTAAACGATGGGCAAGCGGAGCATAGATTTCCATGGTTTCTCTGGAAATTCGTTCCTGCTTATCTTTACGAAGGTGATTAAGGGTTCTCATGTTATGCAATCGGTCAGACAGTTTGACCAAGATAACACGGATATCCTCTGACATAGCCATGAGCATCTTGCGGTGGTTTTCAGCTAGCTGCTCCTCGATAGACTTATACTCAACCTTCCCTAATTTGGTAACCCCATCCACGATAATGCGAACATCGTGACCAAACTCTCTCTCTAAATCATCCAAAGTCGTTTCCGTATCTTCAACCACGTCATGCAAAAAACCACAGGCAACAGTGACAGCGTCTAGCTTGAGCTTAGCCAAAATACCTGCTACCTGAATAGGATGGATAATGTAGGGTTCGCCAGATTTACGATATTGACCACTATGGCATTCTACAGCGTAAACCAAGGCTTTATGTACAAAAGCCACATCTTCTTTCGATAAATATTTCTGTGTTAAAGCGACAACTTCATCGCCTGAATAAATTACTTCTTTGGGCATGCATACTCTCCAGTTCTTCCTACCATTTTAACACTTTTTTGACAATATGAAAACTAGAAAAGCCTAGTTCTGTAAGAGTTTGCTTATCTTAGCAAAAAAGCACTACTAGAAAAACTCTAGTAGTGCTGACACATTTAAAATCTATCTTAGTAAACTGTTCTTTCAGTTTCTACGTCGAAGAAGTGAGCTTTGTTCAAGTCAAATCCAAGTTCAACTGTTGCACCAGCTTGCAAGTAGTCACGAGCGTCAACTTTTGCAACGAACTCATCTTTACCAACTTGGCAGTATAGGTGAGATTCTGAACCAAGCAACTCTGATACAGAGATAGTTGCTTTCACAACTGATTCTGGGAATGTTTCAAGGAATGCAGGTTCTGCATTTACGTCTTCTGGACGGATACCGAAGATCAATTCTTTACCTTCGTAGCCTTTTTCACGAAGAACTTTCAAGGCACCTTCTGGAACTTTCAAGTTAAAGCCGTCAGCAACGATGTGGTCACCGTTCAATTTAACGTTGATAAAGTTCATAGCTGGGCTTCCGATAAATCCTGCTACGAATTTGTTAACTGGGTTTTTGTAAACTTCTTGAGGAGTACCGATTTGTTCAACACGTCCGATAGTACCTGTTCCAGCAGGGTTCTTAGTTGCTGACATGATAACGATACGGTCTGCAAGCGTCATCGCTTCTGTTTGGTCGTGAGTTACGTAGATAGTTGTAGCTCCGATACGACGGTGGATTTTAGCGATTTCAGCACGCATTGATACACGAAGTTTCGCATCCAAGTTTGACAAAGGCTCATCCATCAAGAATACTTTTGCATCACGGACGATCGCACGCCCCATGGCAACACGTTGACGTTGACCACCAGAAAGGTCAGCAGGTTTGCGTTCCAAGAATTCTTTCAATCCAAGGATTTCAGCTGCTTCTTGTACACGTTTGTCGATGTCTTCCTTGCTGTATTTACGCAATTTCAAACCGAAAGCCATGTTATCGTATACAGTCATGTGTGGGTAAAGAGCGTAGTTTTGGAATACCATGGCGATATCACGGTCTTTTGGAGCTACGTCGTTGACTACCACGCCATCGATAGATGCAGTACCTTCTGTGATGTCTTCAAGACCAGCAATCATACGGAGGGTAGTTGATTTACCACATCCTGAAGGTCCTACGAAAACGATAAACTCTTTATCTTTGATGTTCAAGTTGAAATCTTCAACTGAATAGTGTTCGCTGTTTGGATATTTTTTGTAAATATTTTTAAGATTTAATTCTACCATTGTGGAGAACTCCTTTTGTCATTTGATAGTTTTATTATAGATGAAAACGCTTAACTAATCTATGGCAAGTTGACCAAAAAAATAAAAAAGTTCTGTGCAACTTGCACAAAACTTTAGATTATATCTGGTAAAATCAACTGATAACACAAGGTTAGGTCAGTCAATTCTTTCAACTGAAGACCGGTCAATTCTTCCCATTTATCAATCTTGTACTGGAGAGAATTGCGATGCAGATAGAGTTGTTGAGCTGTTTTTGTAAGGACAGCACTGTTTTCCCACAGTGAAAGGATGATTTCCTGAATCTGATCCTGGTCCACAATCATCCGATGCAGATATTCCTTGATTACTCGGAGATCCACAATTCTTTCACCCATACTCCACAGATAAAGTTGAGAAAAGGTATGAACTCCTTGATGACCGTGACGCCACCAAATCTTAAAGAGTTCACGCTCTGCCTTAATCAAGTCCGCTAAGGTTTGGTAGGCATTCTGAGCCCAGACCTGCCCCAGCATAATCGATAGACGAACTCCAAAGTCATACTCTACCGCTTCGATAGTGTCTGTTAGGATAGAACGAACTGAAGAGTACTTGTCCTGTTGAAGAACAAAAATGTAATCCTGAGCCCCCACCTGAATCGTAGTCAAGTAATTTGGAAACAGGGTTCGCATCATCTCTAACCAAGAAGACAAATTCTCCTGTTGAAAATAGGATAGATGACAATAGACAAGTTGCAACTTTTTAAAGTTTTGCGGTGCCTGTCCCTTACCTTCGATCAGATAAGTATACCAAGGATTGAGGGAAATGGTTTGCTCCTGTTTGGTTAAAAGAGCTACCAGTTGTTTTTCACGCTCGCTAAGGCTAGCTTCCTCAAGCAAAAACCACTGATAATTTGACAGAGGTAGACTTAGATAACCCTCTTTATCAACTGGCTGATCTAAGATTTTACCGTCAGGAAACCAATCTAGTAGTTCTTTTGCAATCATGTGCTATTCCTCCACTTTTTGGATGCACCAAGAGATCAAAGCTTCTAATCGCTCCATATTTTCAGTCATATGGAGATAGCCCATGACCGCTTCAAAACCTGTAGACATACGGTAGGTAACAACATCCGCGTTCTTTGCCTTGGTATGACTATTGGTATTGCGACCACGTTTATAGATTTCTTCTTCCTTTTCCGTTAGGACTTCTTCTTCTAGCATGAGGGAAATCAAGCGTGCCTGAGCCTTGGCCGATACATACTTGGTTGCCTCTTGGTGGAGTTTATTGGGCTTGGTCATGCCTTTGAGAATGAGATGGCGACGAATATACATAGAGTACACCGCATCTCCTTCAAAGGCTAGAGCAATCCCGTTAATGAGATTGACATCAATCACGTGTCCACCTCACTCCATCCTTGGTATCCAGTAGCTTAATCCCTTGAGCAGCCAGTTGGTCACGGATTTGGTCAGCTGTCGCAAAATCACGATTGGCACGCGCTTCTTGGCGTTTTTGAATTAAGGCTTCGATCTCTTCATCCAAAACTTCCTCGACAAAAACAATACCAAAGACCTCTAACATAGCTGCAAGAGCTTCCTTAACCGTTGCATCATAGTTGCCTGAGTTGATCCACTTAGCCATTTCAAAGACAACGGTGATTCCGTTAGCTGTATTGAAATCTTCATCCATGGCCGCTACAAACTTATCTTTAAAATCTTGCAACTCTTGGGCATCCACATTCCCTATAAATGGTTGATCATAGGTGTTCTTCAAATACTTGAGATTTGTCTCCGCATCACGCACTGCTTTTTCCGTAAAATTGATAGGCTTACGGTAGTGCTGAGTCGCAAAGAAGAAACGCAAAACTTGACCGTCGATCGTTTCGAGGGCATCGTGTACCGTAATGAAGTTACCCAAAGACTTAGACATCTTGACATTGTCGATATTGACAAAACCATTGTGCATCCAGTAGTTGGCAAAGGTCTTTCCTGTTTTAGCTTCAGACTGGGCAATTTCGTTAGTATGGTGAGGAAACTCAAGATCAGCTCCACCACCGTGAATATCGATAGTATCACCCAAAATCTCCGTTGACATAACCGAACACTCGATATGCCAGCCTGGACGACCAGGACCCCAAGGGCTGTCCCAAGAAATCTCACCTGGTTTGGCTGCTTTCCAAAGAGCAAAATCTACCGGATTTTCCTTGCGAGCAGTTTCTTCATCTGTACGACCTGAAGCACCTAACTCCAAGTCTTCTAGGGTTTTATTGGCTAACTTAGCATAGTTGTGGGATTTTTCCACACGGAAATAGACATCGCCCTGACTCTCATAGGCATAGCCTTTTTCAATCAGGTCTTCCACAAAACGGATGATGTCAGCCATAAACTCGACTACTCGTGGATGACGGGTAGCAGGCTTGACGCCCAAGGCCGTCACATCCTCACGAAAGGCTGCGATATACTTATCCGCTACTTCCTGAGGAGTAATCCCTTCTTCCTTGGCACGGTTGATAATCTTATCATCCACATCGGTAAAGTTGGAAATATAGACAACTTCGTAGCCACGGTATTCGAAATAGCGACGAATAGTATCAAAAGCTACTGTCGAACGGGCATTCCCCACGTGGATATAATTGTATACAGTTGGCCCACAGACATACATCTTGACCGTCTTTTCGGTAATAGGCACAAAATTCCGCAAGCTGCGGGTCATGGTATCGTAAATTTTAATCATGCGGTCCACTCCCTTCTCTATTTCTGACTTTTTCGGCTGAAAACCAGCTCTGCAAAAGGACCAAATTGTCTGAGGCTATCCAGTTGGTAAAAGCGCTGCCCTTCCTCTTGGGTAAAGAGGGGAACCCCCTTTCCCAGGATAAGAGGCGCTATCTGAATAATGAGGTGGTCGAAAAGATCCGCATCCAAGAGCGGTCCTACCAAGGAATTACCACCAATCACAAAGACATTTTTGCCTTTGTCAATCTGGTGAACAAAGTCCACCACATCCCCAGCCACTGGCTGATAATTGCTGACAGGCAGGTGCCTAGCATGCGTAAAGACATAGTTTTCCGTAGCTTGATAAAAACTTTCTACATCTTGCAAATCTTGGATTTCCTCAAAGGTCCGCTTGCCCATGATGGTGATATCCATTTGCCTGTAAAAGTCATCATAGCCTGTATCCTCTACAGAACTAAGTTGATGCAGCCAGTCTATCCTGTGCTGGCTGTCTGCCAAGTAGCCATCCATGGTGATGCAGCCGTAAAAATATACTGCCATTCTTGTAGTTTCCTTTCTAGTTCTGCTTCTCCTTCACTTAGCGGGATAGACCCAGATGATTAGACCTAAGCTAATCAAAGTATTCAGCAAAATCCTTGCTGGACAAGAAAAATAAGCCAGACAACAGTAATTCCAATTCGTACCTATTAGTAGAGAGTAGTTTCAATCCAAATCTCTAGCAATAACTAGGGCAATCTCAAAGAAAGTCATAGCATCCGCTTTTCTATCCTCGCGTCTAGCATCCCATTCGTGATTGTGATGATCGACATAGTCAGCTGTGTAGAAAAATTGATAGACATTGGCTTGTCGATATTGGGCCCAGGCCATGATAGCTGAAGCTTCCATATCAACAACTCTAGCTCCTGCCGCTAGTCTTCGTTTGACTTTAGCAGCTGTCTCACGATAGAAGGCATCTGTGGTCCAAGACTTTGTTCGAATATGCTCAATACCAGCTTTATCCAAGGCTTTTTCCATAGTTAAGAGTAGAGATCGCTCATAAGCTATTTCATCACTTGCTGGAGCATAGTGATAACTAGTACCTTCATCACGTAAAGCCGAGCTTGGTAGGATAATCTTATCTGCTTGAATAGACTGGTCCAGAACTCCACAAGACCCTAAAACGATAAAGTTCTTAAATCCTCTTGCTTTGAGTTCTTCTAAGAGTCCAACAACCATTGGAGCTCCAATAAGAGCCATAGCAACTGCTACCTTACTCCCATCTTTTTCATAGATATACCATGGCAGTTTGCCACTTAGATTGGTAAGATAGCCACCTTCGTAGACACCATCTATCTGCTTTACTCGTTCAAGGATTTCTCCATTAAAAGACAAGATAATGGTATCACAAACTTCCCCACCACTAAGGAGGCTTCGATCAGTTGGCTCGATAACAGCAGGTACATTTTCAAATTCTTCTAATAGCATTTATTACTCTTTCGCATTCAGATAAACCACTTGGGTTTGTTTGACAAAGCCGATTTTTTCATACAAGCGCTTAGCACCTACGTTGCTATCCTCTACTGCAATCTGAAATTCCTTATCATTTTGCTCAATCAGTTGGTTGACGAGGGATTTTGCTAGATAGCTTCCGTAGCCTTGCCCACGTTCAAGCTCATCTATTGCTAAACCATAGAGGTAATTCGTATTACTCGATAAATCAACTGTACAAGTTCCAATAACCTGACCGTCTTTTAACAAAATATATAAGCGACTTTCTGGATTCTTCAGAGCTTCAGCGACATATCTATCCACAACTTCTTTAGATTCATGTTCCTCTGAAAATACCTGAAATTTTAACTGACTAATTTGATCCTGATAGGAACGATCTGCTAACAAAACGTCCAGATTGGAAAGTTTTGCTAACGGATAAGGTCTTCTATCCTTACCTAACCAGGTTTCTGTCTCTTCATCCTCGACCAATCCCCAGTTGTTGACAAAATCAGGATGGCGCTCTAGAAAAACACGCTCTGTCTGAAAAGTCACAGACTCAATTGGATAAGATGCCGTTTCTTTCTCAAAACTTCTATACAAAGCCCGCGCAATTCCTTGACGGCGATGATCTGGATGAACCAGTATCGTCACTTCCACATCTTGATCATCTGCATAAACCGTTAATAGGCCAACAAGTTCGCCTTTTTCGTAATAAAGGAAAAAGGCGGGCATGTTTGGGTCAAAATTAAGCATGTTAGAGAGATAGGGATCACGATAGGTACCGTCATAGTTTTGGCAACAGTTAATTAGTTTTTTCGCCTCAGATAACTCCTCTTTGCTTAACTTGTTTCTTGCTTGAATCATATAGGTATCCTCTACAAACCAGACGATCTGTGACTGGCTTCTCTAGCATGCTCAAGTTTATTGACGTAGTATTCACGTTTTTCTTCGACTTCGTGAATGGTTGGTTCATCCTTTTGTCCGTGAACACGGACAATTTTAGCAGGAATGCCGACAACCGTCACATCACTAGGAACATCTGCCACAACGACCGCAGCGGCACCGACTTTGGCATTTTCACCGATTTCTACAGGTCCAATGACTTGGGCATGAGCAGAGATGAGCGCTCCTTTACGAACAGTCGGATGGCGTTTACCACAATCCTTCCCTGTCCCACCAAGAGTAACCCCATGGTAGAGAAGAACACCTTTTTCAACGATAGCTGTCTCCCCAATCACAAGTCCTGCCCCATGGTCAATAAAGACACCTGATTCGATCTGAGCACCAGGGTGAATCTCTATCTGCGTCCAAAAACGCCAAAACTGGCTGTGCATACGAGCTAAAAGCTTAAAGCCATGTTCCCAGAGAAAATGAGAGAGACGGTGAGCAGCCAAGGCTTTCACACCAGGATAGGTCAAAAGAACCTCCAAAGTGGTGCGAGCCGCTGGATCATTTTCTTTTACGATATCAATGGTTTCACGCCACCATCCCATACATTTCTCCTTTCTTATTCTGAGTCTTTTGGTGTTTCTGTAGTTTCTTTCTTAGGTTTGTGGTCCTTGTGGTGGTGACGAGGACGATCGCCATGACGATGACCTTTATCCCCTTTTTCTTCTGAACGTTCAGGTTTTGGCGGACGTGGCAAGAGTGCCTTCATAGAAGCATCTACACGACCTTTTTCATCAATCTTAATAACTTTCACATCAACAAAATCACCAATTTGAACTAAATCTTCTACATTGTTAGTACGAGTCCAAGCCATTTCAGAGATGTGTACGAGGGCATCTGTCTTGTCAAAGAGGTTGACAAAGGCACCAAATTTCTCGATACGAACAACCTTGGCATGGTAGACTTCGTCCACTTTGGCTTCACGAACCAAACCAGCAATGATTTCTTTAGCACGGTTGATGGCATCTTGGTCGCTAGAGTAGATAGATACGTTACCTTCTTCGTCGATGTCAATCTTAACGCCTGTTTCAGCGATGATTTTGTCGATGGTTTCTCCACCCTTACCGATGACAATCTTGATCTTATCAACATCAATCTTGATGGTATCAATTTTCGGAGCTGTTGGAGCCAATTCTGGACGAACTTCTGGAATAGTTGCTTCGATCACATCAAGGATTTCAAAACGAGCTTTCTTGGCTTGAGCAAGAGCCTCCGTCAAGATTTCAGCAGTGATCCCTTGGATCTTGATATCCATCTGAAGGGCTGTAATACCGTCGCGAGTACCTGCAACCTTAAAGTCCATATCTCCAAAGTGGTCTTCCAAACCTTGGATATCTGTCAATACTGTATAGTTGTTTCCATCTGAGATGAGACCCATAGCAATCCCTGCTACTGGTGCCTTGATTGGCACACCACCAGCCATAAGGGCAAGAGTTCCCGCACAGATAGAGGCTTGAGATGAAGAACCGTTTGATTCCAAGACTTCTGCTACTAGGCGGATAGCGTATGGAAATTCTTCCAAGCTTGGCAATACTTGAGCAAGGGCACGCTCACCAAGAGCACCGTGACCAATTTCACGACGACCAGGCGCACCGTAACGTCCAGTTTCCCCTACAGAGTATTGAGGGAAGTTATAGTGGTGCATAAAGCGTTTCTTGTACTCTGGATCCAAACCATCGATGATTTGCGTTTCACCCATTGGCGCCAAAGTCAAGATAGAAAGAGCTTGCGTTTGTCCACGAGTAAAGAGACCTGAACCGTGCACACGGGGAACGAAGTCAACAACCGCATCCAAAGGACGGATTTCATCGACCTTACGACCATCAGGACGTACCTTGTCTTCTGTGATCAAACGGCGCACTTCTGCGTGTTCCATTTGTTCCAAGATTTCAGCTACATCACGCATGATACGGTCAAATTCTTCGTGGTCCGCATATTTTTCTTCATAAACAGCAGTCACTTGGTCTTTAACTGCTTGAGTTGCAGCTTCACGCGCCAATTTTTCTTCTACTTGAACCGCTTTTTGAAGGTCACTGTTGTAGGCTGCGATGATTTCAGCTTGCAATTCCTCATCCACATGAAGCAATTCTACTTCTGCTTTTTCTTTACCGACTGCCGCAACGATTTCTTCTTGGAAGGCAATCAATTCTTTAACGGCTTCGTGTCCTTTCAGAAGAGCTTCCAACATGATTTCTTCTGACAATTCTTTGGCACCAGACTCTACCATGTTTATAGCGTGCTTAGTACCAGCTACTGTCAATTCAAGAAGCGATTGCTCTGCTTGTTCTTGACTTGGGTTGATGATGATTTCCCCATCAACATAACCTACTTGTACTCCAGCGATTGGGCCATCAAATGGAATATCTGAGATAGAAAGTGCCAATGATGAACCAAACATAGCTGCCATTGGTGCAGATGCATTTTCATCGTAAGAAAGGACCGTATTGATAACTTGCACTTCGTTACGGAAACCTTCCGCAAACATTGGACGGATTGGACGGTCAATCAAACGCGCTGTCAAAGTCGCATCTGTTGAAGGACGTCCTTCACGTTTCATAAAGCCACCAGGAAATTTCCCAGCCGCATACATTTTTTCTTCGTAGTTGACTTGAAGCGGGAAGAAGTCCCCAGTTGCCATCTTCTTAGACATAACGGCAGCAGTCAAGACAGTTGACTCACCGTAACGCACCACAACAGAGCCATTTGCTTGCTTAGCAACCTGACCAGTCTCTACGATCAACTCACGACCCGCAAAAGTCGTTTGAAACACTTGTTTTGTCATTTTAATCCCCTTTGGATTGATAATATTATACGCCTTGCCTACAAAAATCAGGATACAAAGGGCGTTAAGAATCCCGTATGAAAATAGGAGATTGACGCAGTGTGCGATGCACACCAGGAAATCTATCTTTTTCACTAGGGATTTAGCCCGTGTTCAACTCCGAAATTACTTTAGTTCTGATTCTTTAACTTACATCTCTTTGATATAAGATTAAGACTGCTTAAATATCGTTTATACCCTCATCTTTGTATCAAGTACGTACAGAGTCTATTTTATCATATTTTTCTTAAAAAGTGCTGGCTTTTCTATTAAAAAGGAACCATTCCTCCATGAAAAGAGGAATGGTTTATTGTTTATGATCCTTGAGGTTGATGATTGAACAAGGCATGGGTTGCTTGATGGATGTATTGGGCAGTTTCTGCATTGTTCATAGTGTAGAGATGCACACCTGCAACGTCCTGAGTTACCAAGTCCACGATTTGGTCCACGGCATAGGCAAGTCCTGCTGCTCTGAGTGACTCAGGGTCATTCTCATACTTGTCTAAGATAGCTTTAAACTTACGTGGGAGATGGATATTCTCACAAGTCTTCAAAAGACGAAGAGCTTGGTTACGGTTGAGGATTGGCATGATACCCGCATGAATAGGCACATCAATTCCAGCCAAGGTACACTTGTCTTGGAAATCATAGAAACGCTCATTGTCAAAGAAGAGTTGCGTTACTAGACTAGAGCATCCTGCATCCACTTTTTTCTTAAGATTTTGGATATCTGAGATTTGGTTTGGCGAATCAGGGTGTCCTTCAGGATAACAAGCACCAATGATATCAAAGTGTGGGGCCTGCTCCTTGATAAACTCGATCAGGTCTGTCGCATAACGGAAATCCTTCTGTGGCTCAACACCTGGAATGATATCTCCACGAAGAGCCAAGATTTTCTGTACTCCAACCTTATCCAAATCTACAATTGTCTCAGCAACCTTATCTTTGGTCAAGTAAATAGCTGGCAAGTGAGCGATTGTCGGAATAGCCAAATCATTTTGGATATAGTCAGCCAAACGAACCGTCGTCTCTTTGATATTAAATTTATTATTGCTGGCAGTCACACTGATGAAGTGTGGAGCCAAGTCTTGCATGTTTTGCAGAGCTCCAATAATTTTATCATTGCCTACTGCTGGGTTTGGAGGGAAAACTTCAAATGAGAGGGACGGTGTTTGACGTGACATATGTATGAACCTTTTCTAGTTGATTTCTTACTGATCAACCATGTATGGAGAAATGTCTTTTCTTACAATTTCTCACGCGCAGCTTTAGCTGCTTCTACAAGGCGGATCAAGCTTTCTTTAGTTTCTGGAATACCACGTGTTTTCAAACCACAGTCAGGGTTGATCCAAACTTTTCTGCTTGGTACTTTAGCAAGAATCGCTTCGATGGTGTGGTCGATTTCGCCTTCATTAGGCACACGAGGTGAGTGGATATCGTAAACTCCAGGTCCAACTTCTGTTTGGAAGTTTTTCGCTTTGAGTTCGTCCAAGATTTCAAGGTTTGAACGGCTAGCCTCAAATGAGATAACGTCTGCATCCAAGTTGTCGATAGCTGGGATGATATCTGTAAATTCTGAGTAACACATGTGAGTGTGGATTTGTGTGTCTGGTGCTACTGTTGAGTGTACCAAGCGGAAGGCAGGAATTGCCCAGTCAAGGTAGTCTTCGTACCAGTCGCTACGACGGAGTGGCAATTTCTCACGAAGAGCAGCCTCGTCGATTTGGATGATTTTCACGCCTGCAGCTTCAAGGTCAAGAACTTCATCCTTGATTGCAAGAGCGATTTGAAGAGTAGAATCCTTGATAGAGATGTCTTCACGTGGGAATGACCAGTTAAGGATGGTAACAGGTCCAGTCAACATACCTTTAACAGGTTTGTCAGTACGACTTTGTGCATAGCTAGACCATTTAACAGTGATTGGGTTGAGACGAGTCACATCACCCCAGATGATCGGTGGTTTAACTCCACGCATACCGTATGATTGTACCCAACCGTTTTTAGAGAAGAGGTAACCTGACAAGTTTTGACCGAAGTACTCAACCATGTCGTTACGCTCGAATTCACCGTGTACAAGCACGTCAAATCCAACTTCTTCTTGCCATTTGATCCATTCGTCGATGGTTTCAGCAAGGAAGGCATCGTATTCTTCTTGTGACAATTCACCCTTACGGAAGGCCAAACGTTTAGCACGAACTTCTTTTGTTTGAGGGAATGAACCGATGGTTGTTGTTGGAAGAGCTGGAAGTTTGAAGGCATCTTCTTGGATAGCTTCACGTTCAGCAAAGGCTGGCAAACGAGTGTAGTCTGCATCTGTCAATCCTGCGATACGAGCACGAAGTTCCGCATTGACACCAACACGTTCAGTCGCAAAGAGTTCTTTGTTAGCAACAAGAGCTTGTTCACCTTGACCGTTGCGGATAGCATCCAAGTCACGGATCTCATCCAATTTTTCAACTGCGAAAGCAAAGTGGTTCAAGATTGCTGGTTCAAATTCTTCATTAGCAGTTGTAAATGGCACATGAAGGAGTGAGCATGAGCTTGTCAAGACAATGTTTTCAGCTGGAATTTGCTCAAGAACAGCCAAGCTCTTTTCGTAGTTGTTACGCCAAATATTTTTACCATTGACAATACCTGCGTAGAGAGTCTTATCAGCTGGGAAACCACCTTTAACGAGTTCAAGAGTTTTCTTACCTTCAACGAAGTCCAAACCAATGGCATCTACTGGCAAGTTTACAAGGTCAGCGTAGACGTCACGAACGTCACCGAAGTATGTTTGAAGCAAGACTTCAAGACCTTTTTTATCAGCTAAAAGCTTGTTGTAGAGGTTTAAGAAGAGGGCTTTTTCTTCAGCTGTCAAATCTTTGACAAGAGCCGCTTCGTCCAGTTGGATACGAGTCGCACCAAGTTCAGCCAATTTTGCAAAGACTTCTTGGTAAGCAGCTACAAAGCTATCTACAAAGTCTTCTGCTTTTACGCCTTCTTCAAAGTCTGATAATTGAAGGAAAGTGAATGGACCTACAAGGACTGGACGAGTGTTAAGACCAAGTTCTTTGGCTTCTTGGAACTCATCAAAGATCTTGTGTCCAGCCAATTTCACTTGAGTGTCTTTTTCAAACTTAGGAACGATGTAGTGGTAGTTGGTGTTGAACCATTTTTTCATCGGAAGGGCACGAACATCCCCTTTTTCTCCTTGGTAACCACGTCCCAAAGCAAAGTAGCGCTCAAGATCAGATAATTCTAAGTTTTGTACTGATGCAGGAACTACGTTGAAAAGGAAAGCAGCATCAAGGAAGTTGTCATAGTGAGAAAAGTCATTTGATGGGATTTCAGTAATACCTTTTTCTTTGACAATGTTCCAGTGTTTAGCACGCAAGTCTTTAGCAGCAGCCAAAAGTTCTTCTTCTGAGATTTCTTTTCTAAAGTATTTTTCAGTTGTAAATTTTAATTCGCGGAATTCACCCAAACGAGGGAAACCGATAATTGTAGTTGACATGTTTTGTCCTCCAAAAATTGTTGTTGAAACTATCTTAACAGAAAAGAAACTGTCTGTATAATTGTAAAAAATTAGGCTTTGATATAGTTTCAAACTATATCGATATTTCGAGCACAAAAAAAGATTTGAGACAAATACCTCAAATCCTTTGGTAGACAATGATTGATAGAGTTTTTAAATATCTACGTTTAGAACAAAAAATTAGTGAACCGAGAACTGACTATGGCTTGTTATTAGAAAAGACTATAGGTCAGTTTAATCAACTTTTTTCCTGTTCAAGTGGAACGACTGCTAGTGTCTTTCCTAAACTGGCTAAAACTTTTAAGACCGTATCCAACTGAGGGCTCGTCTTTCCTGTTTCCATCCTAGCTATGACAGGCTGGCTCACTCCACTAAGTTCTTCTAGCTTTTTTTGACTGATTCCTTGCTCATGTCTAGCCTCAATCAATTCACTCATGATTGCCACCCGCATATCACTTTCAAGGATTTCCTCCTTGGTGAAGAGTTGAGACCGGACATCCTTCCAATTACTCCCAATGGCACTATTTTTCATCACTTAACCCTCTTTCTTTTAAGTCCTTCAGTTCATGCTTGGCTTTTTTAAAATTATAACTTAAAAGTTATTAAAAGTAAATCCAAATATTCATAAAAAGAAGAGGCTGGGACAAAAGTCCTAGCCTCTCA
>NZ_KV807750.1:0-20377 GCF_001812125.1 Streptococcus sp. HMSC071D03 | reverse complement strand
AAGAGGCTGGGACAAAAGTCCTAGCCTCTCAATTTTCTATGGATTGTCGAGCAAGGCGCAGTGGTTGAGTGGGCTCTACTACGCTGATTTCATCAGCTTTTACAGCCCTACTCAACTGTGCGTAGGTGGGACGACGAAATCGAATTCTAACGAATTACCGATTTCTGTCCCACTCTCTCATTTTTATCATTCGAAAAATTTACGAAAAGAGTTAACCATTGGAGATAATCCTTACTATTACTCCAGCTCTATCCCCTTATCACGGAGATTAGCCAGACACTCCTCATAGTAGGCAGAGTCGTGTTCGCTATAGATAGGACTTTTCAGCCTCTCCTCTGTTAAATTTTCATAAGGAGGGCAGGTCTTGCCACGGTAGTTCTTATCCAGCCACTCTGGACTGACATTGTAGCCACGACGCGCCATCTCCCCCATGATCAAGTCATGATAGGCATAGAGACGATAGGGCGAGTGGGTAAAGACATAGTCAACTGTCGCATGCTTTCTGCCCCAGCCATTGCCACGCAGAGCGCAACACTCTCGATGTTGCCCCAAGAGCTGAGGACGGGGCAGTTGTGGGATCAAAGACTCATGCCAAAGTCTCATGGGAGTCTCCTTTCAACAAGGTAGAATGTTGCAGATAAGCATTTGGGTATCGTTCAAGCAAGTCTCGAGTCTTAGCAATCAAGTCTTCCTTAGAAGCCTGACCAAAGCGGTAGCGATCCAACAAGAGCATGTAATCCTTGCACTCAGCATCTGTCGCTTTCTTTTTGAAATAGCCCCAAATATGCTGGAAGGCATTGCAAACCTGACCCCTGTGTTCTGGAATCTGGCAGGCACGGTCAATCATCTCTTGAACCTGACTCACTTCCACCACTTCTTGCTTGAGATACTGGCGAATATCCTTGTAAATATTGCTAGAATGACTCAAAACAAGGTATTTGTTTTCTGCCCAGAGTTGCTGACAAAGGGCACGTTGGTTGTTATTTTCCATATTTCTCCTAACCTTCTACTAGTTCCCAGGAAATACGGAAACAAAGTTATATCTATAAAATGAGCGAATTATGAGCGAATTGATTACGCCTATCACCCTTTAAATTCCTTCAAGAACTGTTTTAGTTCGGCATCGGCTTCTGGTGTTGTTCCGTGGAGTTGACCGAGCATTTCAAGCAATGAAGCTGTTTGGTTTTCGATTGCTTCATTTCTCTTGTTAATCTTGCTGACGATGTCTGTCAGTGGCTCGACTTCTTCTTCCTCAAAGGTATCTACATAGCGAGGGATATTAAGGTTGTAGTCATTTTCGACGATTTCTTCATAACTTGCCAGATGGGCAAACTTATCAATCTCTTCACGAGACTTGTAGGCTTCCAGAATCTTCTCGATATGAACATCCGTCATGATATTCTGATTTTTCCCCTTATCAAACTCCTTAGAAGCATCGATAAAGTAAACATCACGATTGGTACGGTTCTTCTTGAGAATGATGACCGTGGTCGGAATGCTGGTATTAAAGAAGATATTTGCAGGTAAACCGATAACCGTATCAATAGCTCCTTCTTCTAGCAAGGCCTTGCGAATGGTTCCCTCCGCATTACCACGGAAGAGAACACCATGGGGAAGAACGATAGCCATGACCCCATTATCCTGCTTGAGGTGGTAATATCCATGCAAGAGGAAGGCAAAGTCAGCCTTGGACTGGGGCGCCAGTTTCCCAAAAGGAGAGAAACGAGGGTCCGCCATAAAACCAGAGCTTGCTGACCACTTGGCAGAGTAGGGAGGGTTCATGAGAACACCATCAAAGTTAGTCGGTTCTTGAGTCGGCCAGTCTTCATCCAAGGTATCGGCATTGTGGAGAAATTGATTCTCAACTGGAACCCCGTGTAGAATCATGTTCATCCGAGCCAAGTTATAAGTGGAGGTATTGAGCTCCTGACCAAAGTAGACCACCGTTTGCGGTTTATGAGAGTATTTCTTGGCATTGAGCAAGAGAGAGCCAGAACCCATGGTCGCATCATAGATGGTAAAACCTTGCTGATCCTCACGACCTAAAAAAGCAATCTGAGTCATGAGCTTGGCAACAGGCTGAGGTGTATAAAACTCACCAGCTTTCTTACCCGAGTCAGTCGCAAACTGTCCAATCAGATACTCATAGGCATCCCCAAGCATATCACCAGCATGATCAGCCACATCTAGCACAGCCAACTCCTTCATGACTGCTGCCACTGTTTGATTTTGCTTTTGCGGAGTTGCCCCTAACTTTTTAGAGTAGAGGTCGATATCTTCAAAGAGATTTTCATAGAGGTCGTCGCTTTGCTCGATATCACGAAAACCTTGAGCTAGATCTTCCAGCTGGAAAGTCCCCTCATTGACCCTTGCTACTAGAGCGGTAAAAGTCAGGTCTGGCTTGATACTATAGTTGAGCTCGTCGCTCATAACTGATAACAGGTCCTCATGGGTATCCGCATCCTCGTAGTAGTTGCGATAAACCTCAAGGGCATCCTCAAGACTATCTGTCCCTTCTTCCATGGTCTCAGCTACGAAAAAGAGCATCTTGTCTGACAGATACTTATAAAAGACCATGCCCAAGAGATAGGACTTATAGTCATTAGCATCCATCTTAGAGCGGAGAACATCCGCTGAGTTCCACAGGGCTTGATAGAGCGACTGGGAAGTTTGTGTTGTTTCCATAGTGTTTCTTTCTAAGTTTTGCAATTAATTTTTTTAAATAAGCAATCATTTATAACATATCACTTCATTCTCAATCGTTCGAATCAAATCTAAAGGAATAGAAGAAACTGGAAGTTGATAAACGATATTTTTTCGAGGGTTATAAAATCCAAGATTTTCGATAGAAAGGAAGTCAGGGTCAAAGGAATGTAAACCCATGATATAGTATACAAGGACTTGTAGTGTATGGTCTTTATTAGGAGCTGTTTTAGTCACCTTAAAATCCCATAATGTATCCTTGGTTAGAAAATCTCCATCCCCCTTATCAATCGTATCTGTATAGCCTCCCAAAAAGTTAAAGCCATCTTTTACTAAAGGACCATAGAGGTCGAAAAAGCAAAGACTTCGTTCCACCATGATGCGAATATTTTCTATCGTTTCGGCATCCACTGTAATTTCCTCAAAAGGCTTATAATACTGTTTCCCCGCACGAAAAACGACATCAAAAGAAACCAAACGACAAGCACTTTCTATCGATAAATCGTCCAATCCTGTCACCAAATCGAGCAGTGCTTCTGCTAGGTCTCCCATACCCACCATCTGAGCTCCCAAGAGAGATATTCTGAAAGCATCACGGGCTTCTGCCCCTTTCATAAATCGAGTTAAGTAGTCCACACAAATCCCCACTAAACTAGGAGACACAGACTCTACCGGATGCAGAACTCTGTGATCTTCGAACTGCTCTACTGAAAATAACTTGATGGGCAGGTAGCCTCCTCGAGGTTGGTTAATTTCTTTTATACGTTGTGTTACAGATACCATGAGTTCTCCCTTTAATTATATAAAATACGTAATACCCAGTAATGTTTAGTTCACGCTTATCCAAATTTGAAAATGACTCAATTCATTTTTTCTTTGCTCTCAGTTTTCTTGTGCCTGCTTCAACTTTATCAGCATTTTTCTTATTTTCCAATTTTTCATTAAATACTGTTTTATCAATAATTGTCTTGATTAAATTATCAAGTTCCGTATTTTCCGAGTAATCTGCTGGTACAAAGTAATCAATACGACTATCACGAGTCATTTTGTGAACTTTAGTTCTGTCATTCGTTTTTGGATTGAATACACCAATAGAATAGCCTCCTCGCATTTTAACTAATTTCATGCAGGGGATATCAGTATCACTATCACCCAGATAAATCATATTTCTAAAAGGAACTCGTAAATCACTCTCTGGGAAAAATTCATTGACTGCAGAGTCATTCACATCCAGAACACCTTTGGTGATTCGAAATAGGAATTGCGTCTTATTGGTATAATTCACTACTTGAGCTGGCCAGACTGCAACCCCATTTTCATCACAATAAAAAGAAGTCGCATAAATTTTCTTAAAGGCCCCCTTTTTAGCTATAGAAGTACCTTCTATCATCTCTTTCAACCCCGATGAAATAATATAGTGCTCAACAGTAACACCTCGTTCTTCCCCATACTTTCTAATTCGTTCAAACCAGCCTTCAACTCCATCGAATAATTCTACTTCTGAGCCAAACCTAGCTAGTTCAGTTTTTGTAAATAAAACTTTTCCTGCAGATTCTGTTTTCATAGTATACATATAGGCTAGATTTTGGTCCATATCATTTTTATGAGCAAAACCATTTGACTTCTTCCAAAACTCTCCAATTTCATACCCTAGCTTCTGGATAAACCCTTGAGCTTGCATATCATCAGGAGACAGAGTTTTATCGAAATCATAGCATATAGCTACTACAGGTTTTTCTTCTTTCTTTAGAGTTTCTGATTTTACTTTTGACATTTTACTGCACTCCTTTTATATAAACATATCCTGCAAGAGTTTCTTTTTCAAAGTTTCTAGCTGAGAAATTTTTTCTTGATGAGAGTTGATGAGGTTATCAAGATTAGAGAAATAGGAGCCGATGGCTTGTTGTTCTTCCATACAAGGAACTAATATCTTTTGATTTTTTACAATATCACTATTGAGATTAACTTGACTTCCTGGTTGACCGTATCGATTCCATTTTTCTCTATACATTTCTAGCCATTGAAACATAAATTCTCTATCAAATTTTGGATTCATAAAAATTAAAAATCCATCATGTACGCCAGTTTTAACGTAGTTAACAACGGGCTTTCCAACAGTGGCAGCAATACTAAGTAATAAATGAGGTTCCGTCAGAACTCTTGTTTTTTCTTGACCTAATTTTGATATTTTTTGTTCCAAACTATGAATTCTGCCATTCTGACTTGTCACATCAGAGATACGTAACCAGCCAATTTCTGAATTTGGATCAAACCATTTTGGATCTTGTATTGGTCTCGGAGAAGCACCTCGAACAATATCAGCTAGCTCCCCAATATACTTTTCTTCCCACTCACCTTCAAATCCATCCAAACGAATCTCAGGTACCGTCTGTCCAGTTTTTGGAAACATCTTAGAAAGCATGGTAACCTTGAGAGATTGGTAGTTGGCAAGATTGTCCTTGTAACTAGTAAGAAGTTCGTCGAGGGTGCGGAAGAGAGAACCGATGGTGGATTGTTCATCAATTTCAGGATGATACACTTTGTAGTTCCCAAGTTGAGGAGCTGTTAGTTGAGGAACACCCGTAGACTCATTTAAAATTCTCATTGAATTAATCTGATTTTCAAGATAATCAACATCAATATTTTCCGATTGAAGAGTCAGAAGTCTAACAACCGGAGTAAAATTTTCATGTCGAGCTACTGCATATCCAACATCTCCGCGACCTGTAACAGTCACTGCCGGAGCTTTCACTTTATAATCGTCATAAAACCCAACGATTCCTTTGTTTGTCAAAGCATTTGCAATAACGGGATATTGCCCACTTTCTTTCAATTTTACTTTATCTACATCACCACCAGCAGATATTTTGACTATATCTGCAATTCTTTTTTCTACCCAAAAAGCTTCAAAATTGTTAAACCTAATTTTTGGAATTTTAAAATTATTCATTAGAATTTTCCATTCTATATTCATTTGCATACTTAATTACTAAATAGTGATTATCTAATCTTGCCTTCTCTATAATATATTCTTTATAATCACCATTTGAAATAATTTTATCTCTATTTTTTACAATAACTAGCTTTATATCAGAGTTAGAATTATCCATCATATTCGATAGTTGATTTAATATAATCTGATTAACTATTTCATATTTAGTTAGTTTAATCAACAAATCTGTTGCATTCATCTTAATATTTCTAGAATAATGTTTGGTCATGTTTAAACAAAAATAAGTACAAAACATAATAAATTCACCATTTGGAGAAAATTTATCAAACTCGAAGATTGTTTGCAAAAATGATATTACTCTCTTAATTTCAAATATATTTTCATCAGATAGTTTGAGTATATCGTTAATAACAAGATTATAATTACCATCAAAAATACTTTTCATTACATTCAGTTGAATAGATAAAATAATTGGATTTTCGTCAATTAAATCACTATGTACTAGTAATGTATTTTTACTTGATTGAAATACATCTGCTAGTTTTTCCCAATTATAGTCATGAGTCTGAGAAAAATAGATTTGAAATAAAAGGTTAAATGAAGAATATTTATCACTTAATATTTGATTATCTGAAATAATAGTCTGCTTACAAACATCAATAAGTCTATTAAAAATCTCTTCAGATAATTTTACATTATCTATCTTAATAATATTAAATATTGTTTGGAAATTATTTACTTCCGAAAACGTAAATATCCCATTTTCTCCTTGAGTTCTATTATAGTTGATTATGTCCTCAATATATTTATCAATATATTTTTCAGGAACAATACTGTGTTCCAGTTCAAGCCTGATTTTCTCCATTAATACAGAATTATTCTCTTTAATATACTTTAATAAATCGGTATTATCAATAGCAGAATTTCTTACAAAATTAATCAAAGCATTACTATAACTTCCATATGCATCTAATTGATATTCATTATTTTTAAATATAAAATAATTTCCAACTTTTTTCTGAGTTTGGTTTGTTAGCCAACGATAGTCCATTCTACATAATAGAGAAAATGCGCTATCATAAAACCGAATTAGTTTTTTTTCAAAAATTATGTTTAAGATTATAATAGTATCTTCATAATTAAAACGTGTTATTACTTTTTTTAAAGCATCAAAAATTGGCTTTTCCAAATTCAACTCGCGATTATCTTGATTCAACCATTTTATGACCTCTCCTTTAAATTCCATAAGAAACGAAACAATTATAGAATCATTTATATAGTCTGAAAAATGGTGTAACAAATAACATTGAGAACGCAAACGATTATTAAAAAATTCAATATTACGAATCAATCTTATAGTATACTCAATCTCTTCTGAACTAATGGTTCCTATTATCTGTTTAGATTTAAGCAAGAAATTCGCTAGTTCTTTGTCCGAAGAAGTTACTGCTAAGACAAATAATTCTTTTTTAAATTCATAACCATCATACATTTCGGCAAGTGTTCTTAATAGCACTTTCATCAAATTTTTTGCATGTTGTATATGAGTAATAGAGGCATAACCCAATGATAATATAAATGATTCCGATATCCATTGAAATAGTCCAATATTACATAGATTATAACTCTTTACAGATTCTGAATATAAATTATCTGCTTGAAATTTGTCTATTTGCTCAAAAAACATTTTCTCTCTTCTATCTAACAATGGAAAGTAAAGAGGCTCTTTTGATTTATTTATATATTCCTGACCAGTATTTGAAACTGGCCATCTATTTTCATAATTCCCTTTCTCATTTTGAACATTTCTTAAATCTATTGCTATATTGTTAACTATCCATTTTGGAATATTTACATCGTCAGTTGCTTTCACTAAACTATCAGATAGAATGGATATTGCACCATTTAAATCACCCCTAAAATATAGTTTTAAAGCATTGAATCTTTGAGTTAGGATTTCTTTTAATTCCTCTTCAGTTTTTGAAACAAAATACTCCTCTAGAATATCAAAATTAATTTCTAAGAATTTATGTTTATTAAAAACAAATTGGAAAAACTTTATTATCTCCTGCTCAATGTTTGATATTTTATTTTCATCTTGTGATAAGTTCAACTGAAACACTTTGAAAAGATATTCACATAACACTTTTGATTCTTTTGAAATATCAAGAATTGTTGAAGAATACTTATCTGTATTGATGTCAGAAATTTTGTAATCAACAGTATCACTATTTTTATTACGATAATAAAAAATAATATCTCCAACAATTGATTCAATTACTGTTTCAGGGATCTGATCAAACACAGGTACTTCTGAATATTTTACTTTGGCATAAAGATCTTCCTGTAATTGAGTCTTTTCACTAGAATTTTCAGTACAAAAGAAATATAAACATTTTTTATTATGCTTCTTTGCAGTGTCAATTTCCTTCAAAACCGAAGGACTAATTCCATCTTCATTATCAATGATAATCAAGCATACGTCACAAGACTTTACATGATTTACATAAAATTCCTCCGATTTAACACTACGACTTCCTTCTTCTTCATAACAAATTGAATTCATTAAAGGCGAATCATTAATGAGTTTAGAGAGCCTTTTACGCATCTCTCTATACTTCCCATCGCATTTAGAACTAATAAAAACTATAATCGGATCTTTTACCTTATTCGTATTCATCTCTCACCTAAATTATAATATAGAAATTGTATCTCCATCTTCCTTTCGGATCACGATTTCGACATCAGATGTTAATTTTGTTTTACGTAGCATGAAGTATTTAACCATAAATTCTAATTGTTGCTGATGATTATAATTTAGTTTTGACAAACCAGAACCAATCAAGGGTAGATATATTGGATTACCATTAGAATTCCTAAAACAATTATCAACTATTGCATTCAAAACTATAAGGTAGTCTTGATCACTAGTTTTAGCATTCTTATTATTTTCTATAATAGATAATGCTATAAAATGATATCTAACGTTACCAATATCCACAAAAGCAGTACTTCCGATAGGGTACCTTTTATAATTTCCTACTGATTTTCCACCTTGTTTTACATCATTACTAATACTTAATGATGATATATTCTGCTCTCTCAAACTACGCTTAATCTTCTTATCGAGAACTGACTGTGATACTAAATTATTATCGTATAAAAATTTAATAACTTGCCCATGAAGTGAATTGGCAGAAATAACTGAATCATCTATTTTTGTATCAAAACAACTATTTACAGGAACTATTAAATTAACTTTACTAGCGCCAATGTAATCTAGTATATTTCCATATGTCCCTGAAACTACAAACCTATTATATTTAAAATATATTACTCTCCTTTTGAAATAGTAATATAAAAATGCACAAACAAAGCTTAATGTATATAATACAAGAAAAGTTATTATAACTTTAATTATATGGCTTATTAGATTATTACTTTCATAAATATCACTGATATTTATAAAAGTCGCCAATAATGATAACAAGGATAAAAAACTAAAAAAATACTTGCACGATAATTTTAATGATTTTTTTATCAAATGTATTTTACTTCCCTTCTCCTACCTCCCAACTCTCAACGGCTCAATCACTTCTTCGATCAGTTGGGTATAGGCTTCTTTGATTTGTTTTTTATAGAGGAGTGGGTTGAGGGCATCTGACACCTCAACTTTGTAGTCCTTGTAGCGCTGACTCTTAGTCAGTTGACTTTCTCCTAGTTGTTTTTTCGCTCCCTTGCGGTAGTGATTGACATAGTAGCGGAGTTCATCTTCACCGACATACCAGTTCTTACTAAAGTCTCGGATATGTTGCTGGATGACTGCTTCAATCATCTGGTCAAGGATATTGGCGATGGATTGACCTCTGTAGCGGTCAGGATTTGCCTGTACTTCTTGCCAAAGCTCTGAGATAATCTGGGCAAGGTTTGGATTGGTCTTCTCCAGACTTTGGATATAGGTATCCACTGCTTCTCTGTCCTGTGCACTGAGACTCTTTTCCTGGCTTTGCTCTTGCTCGATCAGGCTTTGGATCAGGGTCAGTATATAGGCATAGTTAATCTCATCGACTTGGATAGACTCCAGTTCGTAGTGGATATCCAGTGGCTCCCCATCCTCATCACCATCTTCTGAACGACTTTTAAGTTCGGCAAGGATATTTTGATAGAAGCCTAGATAGTTTTCCAATTCTTTTGCAGTTAGTCCAGTCTCTGCATAGATTTCTTCCTCGTCATACTCTTTATAAACTCGGATAGAAGCCAAGTATTTATCAAAGGATTGATAAGCCTTGGCTAGTTTTCTCAATTCAGGTGTTGAGATTTGATCGATTTGGAGTCCTTCTTCGGGGTCATCGGTGATTAGATTTTGGAAGTCGCTACAACTTCTCAAAAAGTTTCTCTTTTCTTCTTCCCAGCTAGGTGCTAGGACATCATTTTCTCCACCATTTGAGTAGAGTTTGAGGGCATTATCCACTGCTTCCTTAAAGGTTAGAGGCTTTTGGAAGGTGATGATATGACCATAGGTCTTACTAGAATCAAAGATACGATTGGTACGACTAAAGGCCTGAATCAAATCCTGCGGTTGCATTGGTTTACGATCGATAAAGAGGGTCGATAAACAAGGGGCATCAAATCCAGTTAAGAGACGATTGACCACGATAACCAAGTCCAACTGCTCATTGCGATAGAGATACTTGTCCTGTTTTCGGGCTAGACGGTTATTGACATCGATATTAAAGCCACGAAGATCCGCCATAGTAAAGTGAGTATCAAACTCTTGGTTATAGTCTAGCAAGACCTGTTTCATGTGGTCTTGGTTGGCTCTTGAGTCTTCTTCATTTTCAGTGACAGAGTAGGTAATGGTAAATTTCGGAAAGTCTGGAAGGACCATCTTGACTCTCTCTGATACCTTGACCCGTGTTTGACCAGCCTTGACCCTTTTGAGAAGGTCATAGTAGGCTTGAGCTTGAGGGATAGACTTGACCGTCAGGATGGCATTGTAGGTATTGCCGACTCCTTTTTGAAAGCCTAGTTGTTGGCGGGATTTATTGATAATGGCATCCAAGACTTCCAGCATGTGCTCCTCATTCTCATAGACAGTATCTGGTATTTCATTTTCAGACTGGTCTGTGATGAGTGTATTGCGATAATCCACCTTAAAGCCTAAGACAGCTCCGTCATGGATGGCTTCCTTGACTGTATACTCATGGAGACGGTCTCCATACTGTTGCTGGGTGGTTTGGGCTAGGTCGCCGACTTGCTGGCGTTTATTTTCCTTAAAGATGGGGGTGCCTGTAAAACCATACCATAGTGACTGAGGGAAAAAAGTTTTAATGTCTTTTTGTGTTTGTGGCGTCACGGCACGGTGGCATTCATCTACAACAAAGGCCACTCGGAGTCCCTTGATTTTGTCCGCATCTCGTTGGTAAAGACCTTGGTCAAACTTGCGCATCATGGTGGTGATTTTCTGGATGGTTGTCACCACGACACGTTTATCATTACTTCCTAAGCGCTTGACCAAATCATGTGTATTGTCCGTCTCATCGATATCGATGACATCATTGGTCGCATATGAGAGGAAGGATGATGTGGTCTGTTGGTCCAAGTCCCGGCGGTCAACGACAAAAATCGTCTTTTGGATGGAAGGAATCTGAAGGAGATTCCTCGCTACCTTATAAGAAGTCAAGGTCTTCCCTGAACCTGTCGTATGCCAAACATAGCCTGATGCTTGTTGGCGAGAGGCTTCCTGCACCGCTTCGATAGCATGGATCTGGTAGGGGCGCAGGAGGATGAGAGATTTCTTGCTATCATCAATGACAGAATACTGCATGACCATCTGGTGCGCACGAGGGATAGAAAGGACTTCGTGAGCAAAGCTAGTCAGGTTTGCCACAGGATGATTGTCCTTATCCACCCACTTAGTTAGAAATTGCTTATTAAGTTTATTTTCACGAGCTGCAGCGATATAGCGAGTATCGACCTTGTTAGTCACAACAAACATCTGCAAGCTAGAGTAGATGCCACGGAACTTCCCTTCACGATCATATTTTTTAATCTGGTGAAAGGCATCGATAAATGCTGCTTGGGAACTCTTGAGCTCGATTTGAATCATAGGCAAGCCATTGATGAGAAGAGTAACATCCAATCTACGGTCTTGATCCAGAGGATTTACTTTTTCCCGTTGGACTTGATTGACAACTTCGTAGCTAGACTTTCCTGCTGCGATATTGTCACGCCAAATGACTGACAAACGGATGGTGCCTAGGCTTGCATCTTCTCTTTGAACCTCGACTTTGGCAATGCCATTTTCTCCGACCAACCACTTGGCAGCATCATAGTAGCTGACAAAGTTGAGTTGGTTCTGGATCTGGCGTTTTTCCTGCTCAGTCAAGGGATGGTCTGCTAGCAGAGCAACGTTGTTTTGGGCTAGTTTCTCAAAGAAATTGTCCCATAGTTGTTCTTCTTTTTTTAGGTCTTCTCTATAAGTCCATTGGCTTTCACCAGTTACCAGCTGGTTTATCAGTTGTTTTTCTATTTCCAGTTCTGGTTTTACCTGCATTTATATCTCTCCTTTTGGAAACCGCATTCTTCCTATTATTATATCATATTCCTAGTAGAAAACGCTCGCTTCTCCCTACTTCAAAGCACTCTTAACCTTCTTCTTGGTGATGAGGCGGTCATTTTTGTTGGCTAGGGATTTGAGTCGGGCTTCGAGTAAGACTTTTCTGCCTGCTTCGTTGCGGGTGTAGACTAACTGGTAATCACCTAGCTGAGGTGCGATTGCGTCTAGAAAGAGCTGAGCTTCTTCCTTGCGCTTTTCAAAGAGGCTAGGAACTACAAAATACTTGGATTGACCTGCTGGTGCTTTTTTTGCTACTAAGAGGTAGCGTTGATTATCCACGGGTGCAAAGAATTCGCCCAAGGTTTGGGAGAAGAGCTCCTTATCTCGCATACTGCCACCCTTGAGATAGGCAAAAATGTAATAGCTATCCTTATCTTCTTCCACCTGCACGCGCGACTGATCATCGGAAAGATGCCCCATCTTTAGCATGGCATTACGAATACCTTCACCCACCTGACGTAGACGTACATAAGGACTCTTGTAAAAGAAATAACGAACCAGAGCAATAGTAAGCAAGACAAGACTAATAGCCGCTAACCAAGCCAGATGAATACCATTTGTTTTAAAGAGATAGATGAGGAGATTAACTGCAATCAGTAAGAAAGAATAGCGAACCCACTTTTCAGCATCCACTAGTGTCAAGAGAGGGATTTGCTTGCGATCGGTTGCTACCTCATTGACAATCTCTAGTTTATCCGCAACTACTAACGCCTCATGCCATTTTTTGCGAAGGGAGCTACGATCCTTGGACAATTCCTTGATTTTCTGATTATAGGCCTGAATCTTACTTTTCTTAAAAGGAGCTTTAGGAAAGTCCAAGCGATCCAGTCCTGTCTCTATGGTGTCCTCCTTATAGGATAAGCCTAGAAAGTGTTCCATCCGACGAGTTAGATTAAGTAAATCTTGATAGGAATTATCCTTATCTACTTCCTCTTCATTTTCCTTTTCCCGCAAGAAAAGATTTTTTGTATAGGGTTTGATAGCGACCAGATGCCAGATATTGCTGGTCTTTTCTGGATGTCCTGACCAGACACGAATGGCACGCCCTCGCATCTGATTACTGAGCATAAAGCTTCCGACAAAACTACCTAAGATCAGAGAATTAACACAAGGCGCATCCCACCCTTCACCTAAGAGAGACTTGGTCCCGATCAAGACCTGGATGGCCCCCCTTTGAAAGAGCTCAGTTACAGCTCCCACCATACCTTTACAGGTTGAGGGAAAACCTACCTGAAGATAGACTGCTGGATCTAGTTGACCAATAGCTGAGAAGGTCAAAGCAACTGTTGGCAAAAGTGCTTGAAGCTCCTCCCTGACACTGGTTGGCACGATAACCACACTTCCCGAAAGCACTGCTAGGGGAACAGAAATCCCCTGTTTCTGAGCACTTCGACGAATACTTTCAAAGTAGGGGAGAACACCCAGTTGGCTGATAGGTGCCTGATCGTCCCCTAGATAGTTAGCAAAGTCCTTACGGATATAGTCTGCTAGGACTAGTTGCCTCAAGTTTTTTCCTAGGCTAGCATACTCGGTCGCAAAGATATCAGCAATTCCAGATAATTTCCCCAAGGATTGATTGAGAATTTGGTCATTGATCTTATTTCGAACCAAGAAAAGCTGGCGTTTGTCAATCAAACCTCTGGCCTTCATGTCCCTTTCTATCTCTTTGATATAGTCGGGTCTTGTCTGGTACCAATCAGGTGTCTGGTAGAGAAGTCCTTGGAAAAGGACCTCCATCCAGTTGTAGTTCAGAGATGGAAGGGTTTTACTACCAATTAGATCCTTTAAGTATTGAGGGATTTCTAGCTTTTGAGAATGAAGATAAATGAGGATGGCCGAGAGATACTTGGGATCTTCAAGAAGTAGATCTGCCGAGATTTGGCCATTAAGAACCTTGGAGCTAGCAATTAACTCCTTAAACTCAGGTTCATCCACTAAGTGACTGAGATACTGCCACTTGGCATCTTCAAAGTCCTGAAGAACCTTCTCCTCTTCCTTGGTCGGAGTACAGATATAAACAAAGTCTTGGTGAGGACAAAGTGTCTCCTCCTTGACCAGTTCTGGCACTGTGATCTCTTGGTCGATCTCCCCACACATCTGGAGATAGCGAGCCCAGAGTTCTGGTTCACTATCATAGGGAGGGGTTGCGGTTAGAGAAATGACCTGCAGTTGCGGATATTTCTTACGGAAGTCTTCTAGACTTCTCCACCATTCATTTCTCAAATGATGACATTCGTCCAGGCAGAGGGTTTCAACTCCCTGCTCCTTAAGACTGGCAATGAGATCAAAACCGCCAAAATCCACCGTCTCACCATTCTCTTCTTGAGACTGGACCTGTTGCATAGCACTATGAAAGGCTTGGTAGGTGGCGATGGTAATTTGCTTCATGTCCTTGAGATTTTGAGACACAAGACTTGTGACTTGGTTCTCATCCTCTAAAAAGGCCTGGCGAATTCTATCCACCCATTGTTCCCGAATGGTAACCGTCGGTACCAAGACTAGGGCAGGCTTATCAAAGCGAGCCATCAACTCGATACCAATGGTTGTCTTACCAGATCCTGGTGCTGCCACAAGGTGAACATGTCCATCTGCTTGATATTCTTGGAACTTATCCAAGACTTGCTTTTGGTAGTTGCGCCAAGTTCCATTAAAGCTTAATCCTAACATGTTAGTTTCCTCATTCTAAGCTGTCATTTTCTTACTATCATTTTATCATACTTGTGTCAAAGTCACACCTAGAATACAGATAGTCTTTCTCCTCAAAATATGGTATAGTAGATTTATACTACTTAAGAGGATTTTACATGTCACAGAATAATCAAATGAAAACTATTTCACCCCTTCTGCAGCAAGTGATTCATATTTCATCTATCGTTGGTGGAGTTGGCACCTTGATCTTCTGCATCTGGGCCTATCAGTCAGGGATTTTACAGTCCAAGGAAACCCTATCTGCCTTTATCCAACAGGCAGGCATCTGGGGGCCTCCACTCTTTATCTTTTTACAGATTTTGCAGACGGTGGTTCCTATCATTCCTGGTGCTCTGACATCGGTCGCTGGTGTCTTTATCTATGGTCATATCGTGGGAACTATTTACAATTACATTGGCATTGTCATTGGTTGCGCCATTATCTTTTACCTAGTGCGACTTTACGGTGCTCCCTTTGTCCAGTCTGTCGTTAGCAAGCGTACCTATGATAAGTACATCGGCTGGTTAGACAAGGGCAATCGCTTTGATCGCTTCTTTATCTTTATGATGATTTGGCCAGTTAGTCCAGCTGACTTTCTCTGTATGCTGGCAGCTCTGACCAAAATGAGCTTCAAGCGTTACATGACTATTATCGTCTTGACCAAGCCCTTTACCCTCGTGGTTTATACTTATGGCTTGACCTATATTATCGACTTCTTTTGGCAAAGACTTTAATACTCTTTGAAAATCTCTTCAAACCACGTCAGCTTCCATCTGCAACCTCAAAACACTGTTTTGAGCAACCTGTGGCTCGCTTCCTAGTTTACTCTTTGATTTTCATTGAGTATAAAATTACAAAAAAGAATGAGGCCGGGACAAAATCCCGACCTCTTTTTGTATGAGTAATGATCCTTTGATAGGGGAACTGATTGGAGCATTTCTGAGCCTTCTATACTCCATAAAACTCTGTTAATAATTATTTTTACTCTACATAACTTTCAACACTTCACTGTATGCTTAAGGACTCGCAAACTCATCATCTTTTCGCTTTTTAAACTCTCTTTTTCAACAGATAGGAAACCAGACAAGAAGTAACAATCATCCATGCTCCTAGAATGATAAAAGTCATTCGACCATTCGTTGTTACTAAGCCAATTCCTGAAAGAACAAAGGGTGTTAATGACGCACCAAAACTACATCCCAAAACAGTATAGGAAGTTGCTTTGTTGAGGAGTTTTGCTGGGATTCTTTCAGATATCAATTGAAAGACTGTCGTAAGAGCGATGCTGTAGGCAAATCCTCCTAAGACCGAACCTGCAACGACTACCCAGAGAGAAGGTGAGAGAGCAATGATGATTTGCCCGATACCAAAGGTTACACCCGTAACCAATAAAAGTTTTTCCTTAAAGGCAGAGATGAGGAAAGAAAAGCTAATTCCCGCTAGAATCCCAATCAACTGCATGGCACTGAGTACCAGACTTGACAATTGAGCATCTCCAAAGCCTGCCTCAATCATGAGACTAGGAATACGGAAGGTAATGGCTGTATTGGTACATACAATGACTGCAGCCCCGATAGCTAGAAAGAAAATCAACTGTTTCATAGAGCGAGTCAATCTTACTACTTCTTCTGTCTTTTGCTTGGACTCATGAACTTCTTCTTTGTTATAAGGGACAAAGAGAAGGAAGAGTACAAGAACCACTAAACCTGCTGCATAGGCTAGGAAGGTTGCGGTCCACCCAAAGGCCAAAAGTTGACCGACTGCCAAGGTCAAGATAGAGGCTCCCACCACCTCAGCTGAGCCACGAAAACCAAGCATCTGGATACGAGTTTTGCCGTGGTATCGTTCACTGATGATAGAGATAGCCTTGGCGTTTAGCATCCCCACACCAATCCCAAATAGCAAGCGTGTCGCAAAAACAAAGTAATAACCCTGATACCAGAAAGGAGCTGTTCCACTGATTGATAAAATCAAGAGTCCCAAGGTTAATTGGAGACGTTCTGGAAAAAGTCGTTCTAAAACTCCATTTAAGAGGAGCATGGCCATAATTCCAAAGGAAGGGAGGCTGACCAAGAGTTCGACCTGACCGGTCGAATAGCCCTGATAATAGTCAAACATGGCTGGTAGGGCACTTGATATTGAAAATGATGTGATCAATACTAACGACAGGGAAAGTATACTCACTTTTTCCAAAAATTGTTTCATTTTATCCTCATTCATTATTTATGTTAAGTCAAAAGAGCTAGATATTACTGTAGAGATAAAAGTTATCTTTCATCTAGTCCCTATCACTCTTTTATCAAAAAGGTCCTTCCCTATCATACACTGTTTCCCAAAAATTGGCAAGCAACTGATACTCAATGAACATCAAAGAGCAAACTAGGAAACTAGCCGCAGGTTGCTCAAAACACTGTTTTGAGGTTGTGGATAGAACTGACGAAGTCAGTAACAAATATACGCCAAGACGAAGCTGACGTGGTTTGAAGAGATTTGTGAAGAGTATGATTTATAAGTTCCACATAAAAAGTAGGACCATCAGACTCGGTCAAGCCTGATGGTATCCTACTTTTATAGATTTTAGTAAACTATCTTACTTAGATTTTCAAGAATCGACGCATTGAGATTCCTGAACCAAGTGAACCGATACAGATTCCGATGACAAACAAGAGACCGATCATCAATGGAATAAAAGCATCTGGGGTAATCAGAGATAGATTTTGTCCAACCAAAGATGGGTTAACTGATTGGTAGACTCGGTTATAGATAAAGTAAACCATGATTGATGGAATAGTTGCTCCTAATAGCCCAATGAAGGCACCTTCTAGCAAGAATGGCCCACGAATGTAGCTATTTTTAGCACCAACCAAACGCATGATTTGAATTTCACGACTACGTGAAATGATAGTGATACGAATGGTATTTGAAATCAAGAAGACTGCGATGAAAATCAAGAGTCCTGCAATGACCAATCCCCAAACACGGATAAAGGACGCCAACTTGAAGAGACGTTCGGTATTAGCACCACCGTCTTGAACTTCAGAGACACCTTCGATCTTTTTAGCTTCTTCAGCTACAGGTTTTACATCACTTGGTGAATTGGTATCGACAATGTAGGCATCATGAAGAGGATTGGCATCTCCTTCAAAAACCTTCCACTCGTCACCCATGGTTTCAGTCAACTTTTGGTACTGCTCTTCTTTACTTGAGAAGGTTACATTTTTAACGGCTGGCATAGCCTTTAGGGCATCATAAACCTTGTGGTAATCATTGTTAGTGACTGTCTGGCCTTCTTTGACAATGGTTTCACTATTGTCTTCAATATCTTTACGGACATAAACCATGACGCGGACGTTGTTTTCGATATCCGTTGCCAATTTTGCAGTATTAAAGATAACTGAGGCAAAAATAGCAACTAAGGTCAAGGTAATCATTACTGAACTGACAGCAGCAATGGTCATCCACCCATTACGCTTTAAACTCTTTAAAGCTTCGAATAGATGGCGGAAAAATCTACTAATCATCGTATCCGTACTCTCCTTTCGCTTCGTCACGAACCACACGACCATTCTCGATGGCAATGACACGGTGGCGCAAGGTATTTACGATTTGACTGTTGTGAGTGGCCATCAAAACAGTTGTCCCTTGAAGATTGATACGTTCCAAAAGGTTCATGATTTCCCATGAATTATCTGGGTCCAAGTTACCTGTTGGTTCATCTGCAATCAAAACTTTAGGATTGTTTACGATAGCGCGAGCAATGGCGATACGTTGCTGCTCACCACCTGACAATTCATTAGGGAATGAACGAACCTTGTGTTTTAAACCAACAAGATCCAAAACTTCCATAACACGTTTTTTGATATTGCGACGGCTTTCACCGACAACCTCCATTGCGTAAGCAATGTTCTCATAAACAGTTTTCTTTGGCAAAAGTTTGTAATCCTGAAAGACAACTCCAACACTACGACGAAGGAGCGGAATATCTTTCTTTTTAATCTTCACGAGGTTAAAACCTGCAACCTGCAAACTTCCTTTTTCAACTTTAACCTCACGATACAAGGCACGGATAAAGGTTGACTTACCTGCACCTGAAGGACCTACGATATAGGCAAATTCTCCTGGTTCAATTTTCACAGAGACGCCACGTAGGGCTGTTGTCCCGTTGTCATACTTTTTGACAACATCTCTCATTTCAATGATCGACATGTGACTTCCTTTCTTTTAACTAATACGCCATTTTAAATAGGCATCGATGAAACCATCTAGGTCTCCATCCATGACCTTATCTACCTGCGCAACTTCAAAGCTGGTACGGTGGTCTTTGACCATGGTATAAGGGGTAAATACATAGGAGCGGATTTGGCTTCCCCATGTGATTTCCTTCTTATCCCCCTTAAGGGCATCTACCTCAGCAGCTTTCTTTTCCTGCTCCATCTGATAAAGTTTTGCCTGGAGCATCTTCATCGCACGATCTCGGTTTCCATACTGAGTACGGTCTACAGTTGATGCAACGACAATCCCTGTCGGAATATGGGTCAAGCGAACACCTGTTGAAACCTTGTTGACGTTTTGTCCACCTGCTCCACCCGAGCGGAAAGTATCCATCTTGATATCATCTTCTCGGATGTCAACTTCAATAGTATCATCCAACTCTGGCATAACTTCTACAGAAGTAAACGAGGTGTGACGACGCTTAGCTGAGTCAAATGGTGAGATACGTACCAAACGGTGAACTCCCATTTCTGACTTGAGAAGTCCATAAGCATTTGGCCCTTCAAAAGACAAGGTCACCGACTTAATTCCTGCTTCATCACCAGCTTGATAATCCAAGACTTCAACCTTAAAGCCTTTAGCGTTACCATAACGAGTGTACATACGAAGGAGCATATCGCCCCAGTCTTGGGCTTCTGTTCCACCAGATCCTGGGTGAATCTCTAAAATAGCATTATTATGATCATAAGGCTCTGATAAGAGCAAGGTCATCTCATAGCTAGTCATCATCTGATCTAGCTCAGCTAACTTCTCCACCAACTCATCCTTAACAGACTCATCCTCTGCTAAAAAGTCTAGTAAGATTGCAACCTCATCCTGCAACTCTTCCATGGTATGGAAGGTATTGTAGGTATTTTTTAGTTCATTTAATTCTTGCGACGTTTTTTGGGCCGCAATATTATCGTTCCAAAAATCAGGTTCTGTCATTTTGTTTTCCAAAATGGCAATTTCTTCTTCTAACCCTTCGAGGTCAAAGAGACCCCCTAAAAGAAGCTAATTTTTCACGATTGGCGTCAATTTTTTGACGGATTTCTGAAATGTCCATATATACTCCTTTTTTGTATCGTTTTATTATACCATAATTTTTCTTATTTATCTAATCGGTGTTTTTTATAGTCAATTGAAACAAGAACAAGACAAAA
>NZ_KV807749.1:8997-11322 GCF_001812125.1 Streptococcus sp. HMSC071D03 | reverse complement strand
TTTATTTTATTACTCTTCATTCGCTCATTGATGATTTCTAGCCTTGATAACAACTCATCTCGGTACTCAAAAGTTTCCTCTTGATTAGTCAGTTGATTGATAATTTTATACATGGTTCACTCCTTGGTTACTTGATTGTGATGGAAGAATGAGTTCCTTCATTTCCTGGTAGGATAAGCCACTTTCTTCTGATAGTGCCACAAAAAGCTGCGCTTCAAAATCTTTTTCTTGATTTATGTAATTCTTGATTTTTTTATCTACTTCTTCTTTTTGTCGTTGCGCTTTTTCTTTATCTTTCCTAACTTTTTCAAGCTTGCCTTCAAGTTGTTCAATTTTTTTATTCATTCCATTCCCCTTATTGGTTACTACTAGTTGCGGTTGTTGGTTCAGAAGATGTCGGTGTTGCCGTTGATGTAGATGAAACTGGAGTCGAGCTTGAACTGCTAGTATCTGAATAGGTTCCTATACTTTGCCCTCTAGCTTCAGTCAATACAATAGGCTCTATTTTATTGATCAATAGTTTCCCTGATTTTTCTACATAGGTCAACCGAATTGTCGCCTTAGTGCTACCAGTAAGCCCCTTAGAAGCTCTATTATCTTTCTCTGTTAAGGTGGTACTAGTATATTGAATCTGAGCTAACGCAACTTTATGTGTTTTATCAATATAGATAGAGCCTGATTCATAAGATTGGTCAACTACATACCCCTTATAGGTCTGGTTAACTGGCTTTTGTTCTTCTTGAACAGTTTCCTGATACATAGAATCAGTCATAAAAGGCTTATATCGTGGACGATTCTCTTCTAAATCCTTCTTGGTATAGTAAGCAATTAGAAAATCTTCGACCTGCTGTTCAGTAAGAGAGAGTTGTTCCTGTTGTTTCTCTTCTGGTTTTTGCTTCGCCTCTTCCTGAACTTGACTATTCTGTCTCAAATTCTGTTGTACTTGAGCAATAGAATAACCCAATACAATACATAAAACGGCAATGAATCCCATAAAGAGTCCCTTTACCATTTTGATTAACTTTTGATTATACATTCTTTTCCTTTCTTATTTAGGGGTAACAAAATAGATACCTGATTGTGGTTTCAAGGTACGCCAACTTGATACATATAAACCACCAAAGTTCATTTCTGACATTAAGAAGCTACCATCACTATTAACGTACTCACAGAATCCAACGTGACCATAGATTGGCGATGCTCCAGCTACACCATTCATGAATACAGCTGCAGAACCTGGTTTAGGAGTCGTTGAGATGTCATATCCTTGCGCTTGCCCACTATCAACCCACTGATTGGCATTTCCTAGATACGGATAAATTCCTGTTCCAATCTGAGCAAAACGGTTATAGACATACCAAGTACAATTTCCTAGTGCATAGGCATTACCTGGATAACCTTGACCCTCTAGAATTGCTTGATCGGTAGGGAGTCCATACGGAAGTTTGTCTTTATACTCCGCTGGAACTTGTTGGCTCGAAACTCCTGTCGAACCTCCTCCTTTATTTTTTAAGAAATTTAGCCATTGACGAGCTGCAGTTTGACGCTCTAGAAGCTTATTACCTGGTACTCCCAACCAAGAATTCAAGAAGTCCTCCGCAAGAGCTTCTACGGAACCTGTTGAGGTTACAATTCTTTTAAAAGCTTCTCGTCTAAGTGGACCATCTGCTTCTAATAGGAATTTAGTTTGAACTTCCGCAGACCAAATATCTCCATTCATATCTTTTGCAAAATTCCACAATGCAAGAGCACGGGGGCCAGTAAATTGACCAATCCCAATCCCGATATAGTGTAAACCATTGACCATGTATCCTCCTTTATTTAAACGTAGATTCGGATACATAGCCTGGAAAGCATCCCAGTTACCAACTAGATTTTCTGCAGTTGGCTCTTTAGCAACTTTATCGAACTGATTATTGGTTAGAAAGTCTGTTTCATAGCGTTTAAAAGTGATGGAACTCTCAATATCAAATCCTCCCAAAACGACTGCAATTCCTTCATCTGTTGCTTCTGGTATATTTTTTTTGATTGCATCTGCAAAAGCTCTAGCACGTTTTCCTTTCTCTCCAGATGTTTCAATATTGCTCACAACCGACGTTGCTTGTGTGTACTCTACACGCTGGAAGTAAAAACCGACATTGACATAAGTCCAACTCTTTTCAACATTCCCATCTTTGTCTTTCTTATTTGAGCGATCAGGTTCTAGTTTTTGATAATAGACCGTTTGATTTCCTTCAGAAGCTACCTTTCCAATGATATCTCCAGCTTTGACATGGTCTCCTGTTTTGTAACGAATCGTATCTACGTTCTTATACAGAAACTTGG
>NZ_KV807749.1:7347-8897 GCF_001812125.1 Streptococcus sp. HMSC071D03 | reverse complement strand
ATCGTATCTACGTTCTTATACAGAAACTTGGAATTATCATCACTGATTTCTAGATCGTTGCCATTTACCTCGACTTTCCCATCTAGAACTGCTAATAGAGTTTGACCACCTGTGGCTTGCAAAACAGAACCATTAAAGATTTCCTTCGTAGTTTTATAACCAAAACGCTCGATAATCTGAAGGGGAGCTTCTGATTCAGACTGATCTTCTGTATAAAATGGATTATCTAACTCTTGTAGCAACATATATTTTCCGCTATCTCGAGCAATTTCTAAGAGTTCTTTATACTCTTCTAACTCATCCTCACTCAACTTGTAGAGATCATTTTTAGTATAAAGATCTTCCATTGTTTTAAGATTATCTTTATCCCCATTCAAATTCTTCCACAAGGTATCTAAGTAAAGTTTCCCACGATTATTTTGGGAAAAATACTTTTTCTCGTCTATACGAAGTTTATCTGAAATATCATCATACTTATAATTCAAGTACAATAGTGGATCATCAATTTTTGTCCAATAATCTACCTTATCATTCGATTTTTCACGATCCAATTTTGAAAGATACAACCAGGTATCATTCATATCAAACTCATCTTGACGGGTAATTCCTGAACTACCAATGCCAAGAATTGCCAGGAACAAAAGCAGACCAAAAGCAATCAGATAAGCCTTAAAACCAAACGGATTTTTGATAATAGCTTTAATCGGTTTAGATCCAAAACGATAGATCTTTCTAGCCTTCTTAGCAGCCTTCCCTGTCTTAGAAGCGGCTAAGCGATTTCTATAAGCCTGTATCTGTCGAGATAACTTCCCTTCCCAAGAAAATTCTCTTGGGGTTCGAGTGAAGCCTCTCCCATTGGCCTTATTGTAAAACCTATTTCCTAGACTATAGCTTGATTTAACCATTCCTTGACCAAGCTTACCACTATATTTCCCAATCGTTTTAATACGTTTTCCTTGAATCTGAATATCCTGATACTGATTCTTAGTTCGTGCTATATCTGAGAGGGTATCATCCTGATGAGCCGTAGAACTAGCCTGTTGATTAGCAACTCGTTCTACAGATTGTTTGGCCGCACGAAGAAACTTCTTCTTCCGTGATCCACCATTAGCCTCTTGAGCGACTTTAAAAGTTCTTTTAGAAGTTTTTTTCTCCAGTTTCGCCTTATCTAATTCCTGCTTAAGGAAGGCTTGCTTTTTATTGTTCTTATTTAATTCCTGCTTAAGAAAAGCCTGCTTCTTGATATCTTCTGGACGAATGGCCTTCCCTTCTTTCCGAAGCTCTCTTCCCTGTTTCTGGATATTCTTATACTCTTTTTGGATTTTTTTAACCTTGGCTCTTGAAGCTCTAAATTGTTTATGACTACTCTTAACTATGCGATTCGTAGAACGTGATTGTGACTTTAGCTCTTTCATTCGCATAGCACTATCTTGTTGAACAGTGCGGTAATTCTTCCGTACTGTTTCAAGCTTCTGATCTATCTTATGACCGATTGTTTTTGGTCTGCCTTTCTCCCGATCCATAGTGAGACTCCTAAGCGTCTGTTGCGA
>NZ_KV807749.1:5564-7247 GCF_001812125.1 Streptococcus sp. HMSC071D03 | reverse complement strand
CTGTTGCGACTAAGTTATATAACTTAGTATTCTTAGGTATTGGATTTTCAAATGGCACTACAACCGGCCCTGCTACAATTAAGCCAGTACCTTTAGCTTTTGGTCGAGCCAAGTAGCGAATCTGTTTGTCAGTCAAGTTAACAATCTCTTTTAAGATAGCCAAATCCTGGGGTTTTTGTTTGAGCAAAATCATGAACTCACTGTTTGAGAGCAATTTACGACCTTCTTCAACAGCAGCTAACGTTTCAACGTTCTGGGTAATTCCTGTTGGAATCGCACCGTATTTCCGAATCCGTGAATATAACGTAGTAAAGAAGTCTGCTTGAGCCTTATTCTTAAACAGAATCTGCATCTCATCAAAGTACACCCATGTAGTACATTTTCCTTGATTCTCTACAATTTGATTCCAGATATAATCCTGAATAACCATCAAAGCGAACGGCTTCAACTTATGCGACAACTTCTTCAGATTAAAGATAACAAAGCGATGATTGAGATCCACGTTGGTATTGTGAGCGAAAATATCTTGAGAACCAGTTGTATAGGTTTCTACCGCCAAAGCCAAATCTTGAGCTTCTGGCTCTGGTTGTTCCTTCAATACCTGGTGCCACTCTTTTAACGTTGGAGTGAAATTCTCTGTCAAATAACGCTCATAAGTCACACCTGTTACCCGGTCAATAATCCCAATCTGTGCATCTGTCACCTCAGATAGAATAGATTCAAACAATCCCATCAACAAGTTTGCCTTATCTCCAATTGGATCGTCATCCTCATCGTCCAAACGGTCTAGATCCGGTAGATCTAAGAGATTGATATGTGTTTTAGATCCAATCGAAATATCCACCATCTGAGCACCGAAAGCACGGCCAATATCAGAATATTCATCTTCGGGATCCACAATGATTACTCGATCTTCTGGATATTTCAGTAAAGTCGGAATGACTTCTCCACCTTTAATCGTAGTAGATTTACCAGAACCAGAGGAACCAAGTACAACACCTGAACCCGTATTCAGATCACGTTTTCGGTCTAGTGTAATGATATTGTTTGATAATTGATTTTGACCATAGTAGCGAGCAAGTGAGCTGTCAGACTTCAAATCCACGTTAGTAAAAGGGACTTGCGTAGCAATATTAGCTGTAGTCATCTTTCTCATGAAATTCTTCTTCACATTTACGAAGCACTCCCCGATAGGTAAAATCGTATTTAGAGCCTCTTCCTGGTAATAATAGAGATCTTCAAATTCTACCCCTAGCTTCCGGCCAGCACGCTTAATCTTTTGTTCATTACGTTGTAGTTCCTCCTGACTATCTGCTTTAAAATACACTGCAATCAAACCAGAGAAGATTTTCTGATCATACTCAGTAATCTCATCTCGCCACTTCTTGGTAGCTTCTGAGATTTCTTGGTCACGACCAGCAACGACCGCATCATCAAAGATACCAGATTGAGCAGCTTTACGCTTAGAGCGTAGCTTACCAATTTCAGCATCTGTTTCTGCATCGTCAATCTTCTCTAAGATTTCAACATTCTCATATGGTTCTGCATGAATAGTAATAGCTAGTTCAAATCCTAGTGTTGTTAAATCTCGAATAAGACGATCAGACATCCAGTTAGGATAGCGGTGAGCATAGAGTACCTTGGCCCAGCTATCATCAATAATCATCCGTTTTTCTTGAAACT
>NZ_KV807749.1:4462-5464 GCF_001812125.1 Streptococcus sp. HMSC071D03 | reverse complement strand
GATCCAAACCATTCATTTCCTTAAATGTAATATCAGACTCCTGAAATTGTGTTCCCAAAGAAACTCCAATATCTTGTAGTAACAACTGAGCCTGCTTTCGATCATCAGCGTTCGTTGAAATGGTCACATACTTATGTACCTCGAAGTTGTTAGCATGTGTTGTAAATCGTTCCTTGATCATCTCATTTAGCTCCTCACGATAGTCATCGTAGCCATCGTTTGTTTCTTCAAACAAGATATTCTGTAAGGAGTTATCCGATACTCGACGGTTAATCACTAAGAGTTGATAGTTACTACCTTCATCCAGTGAATTAAGAGCATCCATCGTTGTATCGATGATGCTCTCTTTTTCATCTTGTTGAGCTGTAGAGTAGGAAGCATCCCCCAGCATAAAGCTACGAGAGTACTTCTCACGAGCAATGTGCATCAATCCATCTTCATGGAGCAGTGTATAATTGATGGTGTTTTGTGTCGTAGGTTTCATCTGACGACGCAAGCGCTCAATTCTTTTCTTTTCTGCGTTTTCTAGTTTTTCTCTTTTGCTTTTGAATAAACTCATCTTTCGTATACATTCCTACCTTTCCAAATTCTGTCTCATAGGTTCGTTGTTGGATTCGGAAAAAGAAATTGATTTTTTCTTTAATCCGCATTCGCTTAGTCATTCCCGTACCGTACATTCCTCCAGGAACAACAAATAGAGCATCCCAAAGATAAATGTACCAATCAGGTAAACCAAAGAAATAAATAGTAATTGTCCCCGAGACAGCTATTACTAAACACACATATAGAACAATCATTCTAGTAGTTAAACCAAATAGAATTGGCTTGTCCTCAGTTTCAAATTCTCTTAAAAATTCTGATCCAATTTTTTTCAATTATTTTCCTTTCATACCAAATAAGATCGATCAATTCCCATTATTCTAAACATGGGTTACACTCCTAATAGTTGCTTAGCTTTTCGACTAGACCCAACCATTACAAAGATATAGATAACCCCCTTGG
>NZ_KV807749.1:3933-4362 GCF_001812125.1 Streptococcus sp. HMSC071D03 | reverse complement strand
TATAGATAACCCCCTTGGCAATTGAAGCAAAGGCTGTTCCCCAGGAATCACTGGAACCAGTCGTGACCTTTAGGATATCTGCCGCAACAATCGAATCATATACAACAGAAACAATAATTAGGATGACACCAATAAGGGCAGAGGCTGCAAAGTATTTTAGGAAGTTAATCGTAACAGAGCGCAACGAATCCATCATAAAGAAGGCTACTAACAATGGAGCTAGGGCTTTAAGCATATACAAATCCAAGTAACGTAAGAAAACAATAATCCCTAGAATAATGTTAGCTACTCCACTTACAGCTTTCCCTACTAAAGTAATGATAGTTTTTTCAAATATTCCTTTCCCACCAGAAATATTAGAATCAATGGTTGCTTTAACAGTAGGTGTTACATGAGCAATTACCTTTACAATAATATTAAGTAATTCCA
>NZ_KV807749.1:3238-3833 GCF_001812125.1 Streptococcus sp. HMSC071D03 | reverse complement strand
AGATCATGATTAAGGCAAATAAATATTTCATTAAGGCTTCTAGCCAAATCTTCTGTGTTAACGCTCCCCCTCTCGACTTGACCATTTGTGACCACGATGCCATTTCAAACCAGAAAAAAAGACCTAAAAGGATATACCCAATAGGTCTAACGGCATCAGCCATCATATTTACAGCTTGATTTGTCGCAGAGCTATAACTAGAAAGAGAGCTTGTTAGCTCTCTAATATCTAAATTCATAGGCGACTCCTAAAATTTTAGTTGAGATAGTGCTGCAATGATTGCGGATGCAATTCCCGCAGAAGCTACGGCCAGATATGCACCATTAATCATAGAATCAGACCCATCATCTTGTCTTTGCTTATCTTTATTCTTTCTTCCTTGGATATAGTCAGTTGAACCATTCCAGATCCAGACAAGACCTGTGATTGTTCCAACTACGCCTAGACCAGTAATAATTTTTGTAATGATTTCCATTTTGTTTTACCTCTTTTAATTTCTTTTTTCTTTAATAAAAGGCACTGTAGAGATTTCTACAGTGCCAAACACAATACTATTTTTATAATTCATCAAATTCTTCACGATAAATCGTCCGAA
>NZ_KV807749.1:0-3138 GCF_001812125.1 Streptococcus sp. HMSC071D03 | reverse complement strand
TCACGATAAATCGTCCGAACAGTAGCTACTAGAATACTGAGACCAATAATAACTGGAACTTCAATATTCGGATGTGGGAAAAATAACCCTCCTTCTTTTGGTGCATCAACTACTTGACCTACAGTAATAAGTGAATTATGGGGCATTCCTAATATATGCGGTGTATACCATCCAAAAATACTATCAATTATGTTTTCGCTTGGAAAATTGAATAGATGGTGAATAATTGCCATTCCGCCAATCAATACGATTGTTATACATATTTTAGCTATAACCCACATAATAAACATACCAATAGTGGATTTCACAACATTAATACACCAAAGAACGATATAAAAGGGAGCTGTAAAAATCCTAATGATAGCCACCCATAACCAGGAAAAATCACTCCCTAATTTCATAACTCTACTCCTCCACGATTTACCGTTATTATAGCATAAATCGACAACCTTAACAATGTTTTTATATTGTTTTTACATTATATTTTACTACTTTTTCTTTAATTTCCTATAGGTTATTACTGAGATTCCTAATGCTATTCCAATGATTCCTGTCAAAGTCAAGAAATTGGATAAACTAGTTCCCGTATTAGGTAATACTTTTTCAGCTTGGGTTCCTACTTCGATAATTTCATTTACAGGATCTACTTTTTCAAGACTCGGTTTGTTTTCTTTTACATCTCCTGTTTCTGGGTCAAGATAATAAGTTGTCGTAATTGTTTCTCTACCTTTAACACCAGCTTGAATAATTTTTTCTTCACCTTTCTTTAAATCTTTATTTTCTCGTTTTTCAGTTTTAAATTCTGTTTCCCTAATTTCAACTTTGGGCTTAGTCCCTACTGAAATAACTTCGTCTACAGATTCAGTTTTTTCAACCTTTGGTTCATTTGCGGTCACTTCTCCTGTTTCAGCATTAAAGCTATGAGTAACAGTGCTTGTTTCATGACCTTTGCTACCTTTTGTAACAACTGTCTTTTTACCTGCTTCTGAGTCCTTATCCTCAACATATTTTGTTTTATAATCCAACTCTTTAGTTGTGACAACAGGCTTTGTTCCCACAGAAATAACTTCGTCTACAGATTCAGTTTTTTCAACCTTTGGTTCATTTGCGGTCACTTCTCCTGTTTCAGAATTAAAACTATAGGTAATCGTGGTTGTTTCATGACCTTTGCTACCTTTTGTAACAACTGTCTTTTTACCTGCTTCTGACTCTTTATCCTCAACATATGTTGTTTTGTAATCTAGTTCCTTAGTCGCAACAGCTGATTTGCTTCCTCTAAGAACAATGCGATCAACTTTAGGTTTTGTAATAGTAGTTGAAATAACCTTACCATCTTTTAGAGAAAGCAATTGCGAACCTTCACTACCAGCTTGCTTTTCTTTCTCTTGACCAGCAGCCAGTGATGAATCCTCTTCATATTTGGTTTCAAAAGCAATTTTTTCAGGTCTGAGAGTATTGATTTTTTCATCTACTTTTTTACCATCTACTGTTACAGAACTGCGAATACTACGTTCCACAGACGGTGTACCAGTAAAGGTGTAATTAACAGTATAAGAACCATTATCCAAATCACCTGACCAAGAAACAGTATTATTGGTAATAGTTAGAGGAGTTTTTTGACCATTAGGAGCAACTAGTTCTGCTGAAGTTAATGTCAAGTCTGCTTCAGGACTAATAGAGACTGTTCCTTTTTGTTTCACAGAAACTTTCTCTTCTTTGATCTCCTCAATAGCTGTTTTAGCAAACTGATCATTAATGGCTTTTTGTCTCTCTAACTCGGTCGTAGATGCATCAGATATAAAAATATTATTATGACCTACCGCCTTCATAGCTTCAACAGAGTAGCTACGCTCATTGGCATTATAAGTAACTGTATAAAATGTTTTAGCATGATTTTTAGCCCAGTTCGCATATTGAATATCGATTTTTTCGCCGTAATCCCATCCATCAGTAAACTGAATTGTTGAAACATAAGAGTTCTTTTTTCCGCTATAATTATCGTATATTTCTGAAAAACCTTTCTTGATACTGTCTTCCGTTACATCCCAGCCTTCTTTTTTGAATAAATCTTTAAACTCATTAATTATTCTAAACACATTAGCATCAGGTTGCTTATTTTCTAATAACTTAATAAGATTTTTCTTATTCATCGGTTTTCCCGATGCAATTTCAGACCTTTTAGCTTTATAAGAATCTGGTAAGTTAAAATCATAACTAAACAACCAAATTTGATCTTCATCAGACATTGTTGAAACCAATGACTTCAAATCTGAAAACATTTTAGTGATATTATCTGTATTCGAACCTGAAAAATCTAACACCACCAATAAATCCATGGGCTTTATTTTCTTCTCTGTTGTATGAATGATTTCTTCTCTAGACTTAGCCGTAAAAGTTAGGGTATTACCATTTACGTTACTATTCTCCTGTGCATAAACCCTTGTTGTTTCTATAAACGGTGTAACAACTTCAACTAAATTCGCAAATCCTAGAACTGTTAGCCCTAAGATTACGCTACAACCCTGTTTCCATTTTCTCATAAATTTTTAACCTATTCTTCCTTCTTTTTTCTCATAGATAAGGCTAAAGCGATTGTTCCCATAGCCATTCCAAGAAGAGCTAAATTGTTGGAACTACTCATACCAGTATTAGGCAATTCCGCTTTTGAAACTTCTTCTTTTGGTTTCTCGGATTTCGGTTCTTCTTTCTTTGGTTGTTCTGGTTTTACTTCTTCTGGAGTATGAGTCACAACTGTATTAGATACAACTTCCACACCATTAACCGTATGACGATATGTATTTTCTACTGTTCCTGCTTGAATACGTGTCATTTGTAGGTAAACTTCTGCTTGAAATGCTGAAGTTTCTAAAATAGACTTCAAGAAAGCATCATCAAAGCTAATATCTACTTTTCCTTTGTCTTTGTCTACTACCTGACTAGTATACTTAGTTAATTCATCTCCAGCTTTAAATTTTTGACCGTCACTTGTTTCAAAATCTACAGTCGCAAACACTTGATATACACCTTGATACTCATCATGCGTTTCATCATAATCATCGCTAAACTTATACTCAAACAATTGCTCTGAGCGATCGTTTGGTATCAGGGAACCAACTAATTTGTAATTAAATGTTTGAT
>NZ_KV807748.1:0-7567 GCF_001812125.1 Streptococcus sp. HMSC071D03 | reverse complement strand
GGGGATTTACCCACTACAGAAATTATAGAGCCATTTTGTGAATATAAACTTTTTGGTACAAAAAACAAAATGACAAGCAAAAAAGCCTTATAAATCAAGGCTTTTTCCTGTTGATTTAGATGCCCCCTGCAGGGCTCGAACCTGCGACCCATAGATTAAGAGTCTACTGCTCTACCAACTGAGCTAAGGAGGCAAATAAAAAGCTGTATTGGTGCCGAAACTTCACGGTTTGTATTGAACCCGCGCAATTAAGCAGGTGGGCAACTCGCTCTAACTGAAGCTGTTTCCGTGTGAGACGGCCTACATGCTGTTAGAAGACTTTTGTTTCCCTAATAATACAAAAAATAGTCGGTCAACACTTAAATGTGAAGTCGTACACCACAGCGTTTCTATGTTTATATAATACCACTTTTTCAAAAAAAATCAAGAGGAAAATGCAATTTTTTGAAAAGGATTTCACAAGTTTCGTAATTTATCAATGGTTTCCTTGCGTTGAGCCAGGGCGCGTTCGTATTTTCCACTATCTTCTGGAGAAAAGTAGTGATGGTCACGGATTTTTTCTGGCAAGTACTCTTGATTGACCCAGTGACCAGGATAATTATGTGGATAGAGATAATTTTGGGCGTTCCCTAGTTCCTTGCTGCCGCTATAATGTCCATCTCGCAAGTGACGTGGAATCGGCAGATGCCCCGATGTTTTAAGGTCAGCCAAGGCCTTATCTATAGCCACATAGGCTGAGTTAGACTTAGGTGAAAGTGCCAGATCAATGACGACATTGGCGATGAGGATGCGGGCTTCTGGGAAACCGATCCTTTGGGCAGCATCCAAAGCAGTTACGGTATGAATCTGAGCTTCGGGATTGGCTAAGCCAATATCTTCATAAGCAATCACAGTCAAACGACGAGCTAGGCTAGGAAGGTCACCAGCCTCTATCAAGCGAGCAGCATAGTGGAGACTAGCATCGACATCGGATCCACGGATGGATTTTTGTAGGGCAGATAGAACATCATAGTGTCCGTCTCCATCCTTGTCCATAGTGATGTAGCTTCTCTGAAGACTATTTTCCATGATGTCGAGCGTGATGTGACGGACACCGTCATCATTTTCTGGGGTGGAGAGAACTGCCAAATCAAGCGAATTGAAGGCAGAACGGAGATCTCCATTGGTAGATGTTGCGATAAAATCAAGGGCATCATCATCTAACTCAACAGGGAAATCAAAACCTCGTTCAGGGTCAGTCAGGGCGATTTGAACGGCTTCTTTGACATCTTGGTTAGACAAGGGTTCCAACTCAAAAATCTGAACACGACTGCGGATGGCTGGAGTGACAGAAAAGAAAGGATTTTCAGTTGTCGCCCCGATCATGATGACCAGTCCACTTTCTAGGAGAGGCAAGAGAAAGTCTTGTTTAGTCTTGTCAAGACGATGAATCTCGTCTAGTAGCAGTACAAGGCCACCTGAGAATTTAGCTTCCTCAGCGATTTCTTGGAGGCGTTTTTTACTATCAACAGTTGCATTGAAGGTCCGAAAAGCATACTTGGTCGTTCCAGCGATGGCTGAAGCGATACTGGTTTTTCCGATGCCTGGAGGTCCGTATAGTATCATAGAGGATAGGCGATTGGCTTCCACCATACGGCGGATAATCTTGCCTGGTCCAACTAGATGCTCCTGACCGATGACCTGGTCGATGGTTTTGGGGCGCATACGAAGCGCGAGATTGTCTGGCATAGCAGCCCTTTCTAACATGGATTTTCTGATACGAATGTGGTAATATGGTAGTATCTATTTTAGCATATTTCCGAGTATTCGGGGCGATTGAAGAGTCGTATAGAAAGAGGACAAAATGGCAACATATGGATTTTTAGATGTTTTACAAGAAGAGTTGGACAAGAACTTTCCTTTTGATTATGAGATTAGTTGGGACAAGCGTAATCATGCGGTTGAAGTGAGTTTTCTATTAGAGGCACAAAATGCTGCAGGGGTGGAGATGTTAGATGAAGACGGAGAGGTTTCGTCAGATGATATCCTTTTTGAAGAAGCGGTGCTTTTTTACAATCCTGCCAAGTCAACAGTCAATGCAGAAGACTATCTCACAGTCATCCCTTACCTGCCTAAGAAAGGTTTTTCTCGTGAATTCTTAGCTTATTTTGCGCTATTCCTTAAAGATACTGCAGAGGTTGGACTAGATGCCCTCATGGACTTTTTGGAAGACCCAGAAGCAGAAGAATTCGTCATGGAATGGAACCAAGAAGTCTTTGAAGAAGGAAAAGAAGGCTTGGAAGAAGGAGAATTTTACCCTTATCCGAGGTATTAGGAGTCTAGCATGGAAATAGAACTTACTGATTTCCAAGGTTGCAAGATTGCCTTATTTTGTGGTGATAAACTACTGGTCATCTTGCGTGATGATAAGGAAAATATCCCTTGGCCCAATATGTGGGAGTTGCCGGGTGGTGGCCGTGAAGGGGACGAAAGCCCATTTGAATGTGCGGCGCGTGAAGTTTATGAAGAACTGGGAATTCATTTAAATGAAGATTGTTTGCTCTGGAGCAAGGTCTATCCCAGCATGCTCTATGAAGGCAGACAGTCAGTATTTATGGTCGGTCAGTTAAGTCAGGATCAGTTTGACAGTATCACCTTTGGAGATGAAGGGCAAGCCTATAAACTGATGAACATTGAGGAATTTTTGACATCCAGTCAAGTAGTTCCGCAGTTGCAGGGGAGATTGAGGGATTATTTGGAGGAAGTTATTAGAGAGGGTAAAATCTAAGGATATGAATATTACTTATATAGTTGGAAATGGTTTGGATTTGCAATATGGTTTGAAAACAAGATATAAGGATTTCTATGAATTTCAAAATAGGGCTTACATAAGTAGGAAAGAGAACGAGGAAGAATATTCAAATCTCATTTATGAGTCTCTATTTTCTGATAAAGTAAATGATTATGAAAATTGGTCAGATTTTGAATTGTCAATTGGTAAATTAACAAAAGATTACGACCTCATTTCCTCAAGTGTAGAAATGAAGGAGAAATTTATAGACGATTTTAGTGAAGTAGTTGACGATTTAAGAGAATATCTACGTATACAACAAGAAAAAAATCTTGAGAAAGGCAATAGAATTGATTTTGTAAGTACTCTAAATGATATGAAGAAATCTCTCCCTGTAATCAATCAACCCACTATTGATAAAAAATATAATGAAAATCTATATCAACACGATATCGTGAATATATTAACTCTTAATTACACAAATGTAATCGATAAATTATATAATGAGTCAGCAAAATCATTTAGCAATCAATTACGAACTAATAATTATAAATTTCACATTGCGCCTCCAATTCATGCACATGGAACGGTAGATATTTGCACAGTTTTAGGAGTTAGTGACGAGACACAGATTTCAAATAGTTTTGATGAAGAACAAAAAGAATCCTTAATAAAAAATTTAGTTTTGAAGAACTATAGAGAAAATATGGATGTTAAAAATAGCGATATTATAAAAAATTCTGACATCATAATTCTTTATGGGGTTTCTTTGGGAGAGACTGATGGGTATATCTGGAATCAGATTGCTGAACAATCAATCAGAAGTTCTGTTCCTGTCATAATTTACCATTATGTACCTCATTTTGATGCAGGAAACCCCACTAGAGTAAAACGCTTATACAGAAATGTAGAAGACAAATTCATACAAAATAGTGGAATTGATTTAGAGTTAGAGAAGAAATTAAGAGATAACCTTATTGTTGTTATTGGAAAGACTATTTTTAATCTGATGGAAAGGTAAGCAAAATATATAATGGAAACATGGCAAGAGTTAAAAGTTACAGTCAAGCGTGAGGGAGAGGAGTTGGTTTCCAACCTCTTGATTGAGTTAGGTGCCCAAGGGGTAGCAATTGAAGATAGCATGGACTATGTTGGAAATGTGGACCGCTTCGGTGAGATTTTCCCTGAGGTCGAGCAACAAGAAGAAATTGTGGTGACCGCCTACTATCCTGACACAGTTGATGTCGCAGTGGTGGAAGCGGACTTGCAAACTCGTCTCTCAGAATTGACCGACTTTATGGACTTAGGAGAAATCAAGATTGGTACGACTGCCTTAGCTGAGGAAGACTGGGCAGACAATTGGAAGAAGTATTATGAACCGGCACGCATCACCCATGACCTAACCATCGTACCGTCATGGACGGACTATGAGGCGACTGCGGGAGAAAAGATTATCAAGCTGGACCCTGGCATGGCCTTTGGAACGGGAACGCACCCAACAACCAAGATGAGTCTCTTTGCCTTGGAGCAAGTTCTTCGTGGTGGCGAAACAGTGCTAGATGTAGGGACTGGTTCAGGGGTTCTTTCTATTGCAAGCTCACTCCTAGGTGCCAAGGAGATTTTCGCCTATGACTTGGATGATGTGGCGGTTCGTGTCGCTCAGGAAAATATTGAGCTCAATCCTGGTATGGAAAACATCCATGTAGCCCCAGGCGATTTGCTTAAAGGAGTGGAAATTGAGGCAGATGTTATCGTGGCCAATATCTTAGCGGATATCCTTATTCATCTGACGGAGGATGCTTATCGCTTGGTCAAGGATGAAGGCTACCTCATCATGAGTGGCATTATCAAGGACAAGTGGGATATGGTGCGTGAGTCAGCTGAGTCAGCTGGATTTTTCCTTGAAACCCATATGATTCAAGGGGAGTGGAATGCCTGTGTCTTCAAGAAGACCAAGGATATCTCCGGTGTGATTGGAGGCTAGCATGCAACAGTATTTTGTAAAAGGTCTTGCCACATCACCTGTCACCATCGAGGACAAGGAGACCAGCAAGCACATGTTTCAGGTTATGCGCCTGAAAGAAGATGATGAGGTCGCTTTAGTATTTGATGATGGCATTAAGCATTTGGCGCGCGTGGTCAATGTGGAATCTCGTCAATTGGAGCTAGTTGAAGAATTAGCTGATAATGTGGAACTGCCAGTACAAGTGACCATCGCATCTGGTTTTCCCAAGGGAGATAAGTTGGAGTTTATCACTCAAAAGGTGACGGAACTAGGTGCTAGTCAGATTTGGGCCTTCCCTGCAGACTGGTCAGTTGCTAAATGGGACGGTAAAAAACTAGGGAAAAAAGTCGAGAAACTAGAAAAAATCGCCCTTGGAGCAGCCGAGCAAAGCAAGCGCAACTTTGTCCCAAGTATTACGCTTTTTGAGAAAAAGGCAGACTTTCTAGCACAACTGAGCCAGTTTGACCGCATCGTGGTGGCTTATGAAGAGTCGGCTAAAGAAGGCGAATCAGCTGCACTTATAAAAGCAGTTGCTGGACTGGAAAAAGGAGCTAAATTGCTCTTTATCTTTGGTCCAGAAGGTGGTCTCTCACCTGCAGAAATCGAGAGTTTTGAAGCTAAAGGAGCAGTCTTGGCAGGTCTTGGTCCTCGTATTTTGCGAGCAGAAACAGCACCGCTTTATGCCCTGTCAGCCCTTAGTGTTTTATTAGAATTAGAGAAATAAGAGGAAAAAGATGGAACAAAAACACCGTTCAGAATTTCCTGAAAAGGAACTTTGGGATTTGACAGCCCTATATCAAGACCGTGAGGACTTCTTGCGTGCGATAGAGAAGGCGCGTGAAGACATCAATCAATTTAGTCGAGATTACAAGGGCAATCTTCATACTTTTGAAGATTTCGAGAAAGCTTTTGCAGAATTGGAACAAATCTACATTCAGATGAGTCATATCGGTAATTATGCCTTTATGCCTCAGACGACAGACTATGGTAATGAAGATTTTGCCAATATCGCCCAAGCTGGAATGGAGTTTGAGACAGATGCCAGTGTTGCCTTGACCTTCTTTGACGATGCCTTGGTGGCAGCTGACGAGGAAGTCTTGGACCGTTTGGGTGAATTACCTCATTTGACAGCGGCCATTCGTCAGGCCAAAATCAAAAAAGCCCACTATCTAGGGGCTGATGTGGAGAAGGCCTTGACCAATCTCGGTGAAGTTTTCTACAGTCCGCAGGATATTTACACTAAAATGCGAGCTGGGGATTTCGAAATGGCTGACTTTGAAGTCAATGGCAAGACCTACAAAAACAGCTTTGTGAGCTATGAAAATTTCTACCAAAACCATGAGGATGCTGAGGTTCGTGAGAAATCTTTCCGTTCCTTCTCAGAAGGTCTTCGTAAGCACCAAAATACGGCTGCAGCAGCCTATCTAGCCCAAGTCAAGTCTGAAAAACTCTTGGCTGATATGAAGGGCTACGACTCCGTCTTTGATTATCTTCTGGCTGAGCAGGAAGTGGATCGTGCCATGTTTGACCGCCAAATTGACCTCATCATGAAGGATTTTGCGCCAGTTGCTCAGAGATACCTCAAGCATGTTGCCAAGGTCAATGGTCTTGAAAAGATGACCTTTGCGGACTGGAAATTGGACTTGGACAGTGCTCTGAATCCTGAAGTGACTATTGATGATGCCTACGATTTGGTTATGAAGTCGGTAGAACCTTTGGGGCAAGAATATTGTCAGGAAGTTGCTCGCTATCAAGAAGAACGCTGGGTGGACTTTGCTGCTAATAGTGGTAAGGATTCTGGTGGCTATGCAGCTGATCCATACCGTGTGCATCCTTATGTTCTCATGAGCTGGACAGGTCGTTTGAGCGATGTTTATACCTTGATTCATGAAATCGGGCACTCTGGTCAATTCATCTTTTCTGACAATCACCAAAGCTATTTTAACGCCCACATGTCGACCTACTATGTTGAAGCACCGTCAACCTTCAATGAATTGCTTTTAAGTGATTACTTGGAACACCAGTCTGATGATCCACGTCAGAAACGATTCGCTCTTGCCCACCGCTTGACAGATACCTACTTCCATAACTTTATCACCCACCTCTTGGAAGCAGCCTTCCAGCGTAAGGTTTATACATTGATTGAAGAAGGGGAGACCTTTGGAGCAAGTAAACTCAACAGCATTATGAAGGAAGTCTTGACAGACTTTTGGGGAGATGCCATTGAGATTGACGACGATGCGGCTCTGACTTGGATGCGCCAAGCTCACTATTACATGGGCTTGTATAGCTACACTTACTCAGCTGGACTTGTCATCTCGACTGCTGGTTACCTTCATCTTAAAAACTCAGAAACTGGAGCTGAAGACTGGCTCAATCTCCTTAAATCAGGTGGTAGTAAGACACCGCTTGAGTCAGCCATGATTATCGGAGCAGATATTTCAACAGACAAACCACTCCGTGATACCATTCAATTCTTGTCTGATACGGTTGACCGAATTATCAACTACAGTGCCCAGTTGGGAGAGTAAATTAAAAGAATCTGGGACAAAAGTCTGATCTTAAATATAAAAAGCGAACAAAACGAGTTATCTGACACTCAGAATTCGGTCTTGTTCGCTTTTTTATCTAATCTATTGCTTTAAAAAATTTATAGTTGATTGAAATAAGACATGAACAAAGAGATTAGGAAAGTCAAATCAATTTCTAAAAATGTTTTAGAATCTGTAGTGTACTATTCTAAGTTCAATCGGCTATATATAGTAGATTGAATTAAGATGTGAACAAAGAGA
>NZ_KV807747.1:356-1064 GCF_001812125.1 Streptococcus sp. HMSC071D03 | reverse complement strand
TATGTAGTAATTGCTGGACTTCTTTAGCATCTGCTGTTGCCATGAATTTATTCCAGTCTGTCTCACCAGTAAAGAGGACATTCTCCCCCCTGGCTTGATACATTTCGACTGCTTTAGAGCTCACCAAGAAGAGTCCCTTTAAGATGACTTCTCCTGTCACAAGAGTTGCCCGTCCTAATTGGGCTACCACTTGTTCTTGTTCCATTTTAGCTCACCTCTTCAATTTTGAAATAAAGATCCTTCAATTGAGTAGTTTGAGAGTCTTTCGCAAGAATCTGTTGTTCCAACTCATCGATCCTATTTTGGCACTGAGCAATTTCCTCATTTGCTTCCTTGATAAAATCTTCGTTAGATTTGATTTTATTTTTAATAGATTGCTTATAAGTAACCGTCTGAGCCTCAAAGCTATCAATAACCTCTGAAGGTAAATTTACTGTAGTCGCATGAGACAGAGAGAAAGAAGATTCAATCTTTTGATCAGGAATCGGTTTATTTTCTTTCTGAATAAATGTTTCAACAACCGGTGCTACAGCTTCTGTAGCTGCATTCTGTGTATTTTCATCTTGTGAAGGTTCTACTCGTTCTTCCTCATTTTCATCTAATCTACTGAAATGATCTGTAGTCCATTCACTAGAAGAATAGGTAATTTTATCTTCCAAAGGCACTTCCTCTCTAACCTCATCTTGAGGCTTCTGAGAAACTAGCTCA
>NZ_KV807747.1:0-256 GCF_001812125.1 Streptococcus sp. HMSC071D03 | reverse complement strand
GAGGCTTCTGAGAAACTAGCTCAGCAATTCTTTGACGAGCCATATTCGCCTCTTTCTTTACCGTTAGATCTTCCGGTTCAGGATCTGGTGCTGATTGGAATTCGGGTTGAGGAAGGGGTTCTGGTATACCTTGTGTAGACTTCTTTTCTTTATGTTTTGCTAGAAAATGAAGAAAACCTTTCTTTTTCTTCCCAACACTCGTACCAAAATTTTCCAGCAACTGATCAATGATTCCAACAAAAGGTATTTCAAGACT
>NZ_KV807746.1:0-1530 GCF_001812125.1 Streptococcus sp. HMSC071D03 | reverse complement strand
GCTAAATTCCCAAACTAAGTTCCACCGCTAGTAGAAGTGGAAGTTAGTCTGATAAAAATTGTAAAAACCAGTGGAATTCCGTGTCAGGGTAAGTTCCACTGGTTTTACTCATGCTTGATTTCATCGCTTTTGTAGTCGAAAGGAATAGAAAAAAGAGCGCACAAAATCCCCTCATCTGAAAGCGTTTCAGATTAAGTTCCGCTATGGTGGAAGTTAGTATGAGACGTTTGAATGGGTTTTTTGGTTAGTTTTTAGATTTTATGTTGGAGTAATTTAGAAGACTGACAGACATCTTCTGCAGGTATTTTAGAAATGCCGAGAAGTTTAGGAATTTCTTCTCCGTAAGTAAAGGCAAAGAGTTCATAGGCTGACTTTCCATTCAAAGCAGCGCGTTTGACACTGTTGACATGCGAACAGACGAGATTAATATCCTCTTGAGTTAAGTTGTCAAAGGAAGTTCCCTTAGGTAGAATGTCGCGAATCAGCGTGTGATTTTTCTCAATTCTCCCTTTCTGGTCAGAGCGATTAGGGTCGCAAAAGAAGAGCTTGCTCTCTCCTCGAACATCCATTTCGATGTCATCAACCCTGGCAAACTCTCCACCATTATCAGTCAGAATGACAGGAAAGAGTTGGAAGAAATCTTTGTCCGCTTGGTGAAGAGTGTTCTTGATTTTATAAAGGTGTTTGGTAACCTCAAGGGCAGTTTTATTAACCAGAAGTCTAGCGAAGATAAAGTTACAGAAAGAGAGGTTGAAGGTGAGTAGGACTTTCCCTCCCATTCTGCCCATAACTGTATCCATTTCCAGCCAAGAGTCTAGTTGATTAAGGGCTAAATAGTTTTGGAAATCCTCATAGGAACGGCCTTTTTTAGCTTCTTTAGGGATGGAAGGTAGATTATTTTTTCTTCTTTCTTTAAATTTAACAGCTCTAGCAAGATCAATCGGAGCGATAGACAGGTAACCTTTTCGGATGTGTCGATAGACAGTTGAGGAGCTAACATCAAGGTTATGAGTTTTGAGGATATGATAGATGTGTTGTCCCTTTTTAACCCCATCAGAAATAATTTTATCCATGTTCCAGAAAGTCTGAGAATTAAGAGGAGTTCCTTCACGAGCTTCGACAAGAGTTTGTTCGTACTGCTTTTGAGCTTGTTTGGCGAGGTAGAAGATTTTCTGATAGCCACAGTTTTGTCTTCTTTTAGGACATCCATTACAGACAAAGGGAGCTTTGGCAAGTAAAGGACAAGGGAGGTTATCACACGTAGACTCTCTGACTAGTCTGTTTCGTTTGACTTCTTTGGAAACAGTAGTCGGGTCTTTTAGAATAAGTTGCCCGATAGCTTTGAAGGTTTCACCGCGCTCTAAACCTAATTGGATATCATTACGGTCTGAAAGGGTAAGGTGTTTATGTTTGATCATAGTAGGCCTCATTTCTACCACAAACGTCTCACACTTAATTCCACCATAAAAATCCGTTTTAGACTAATTTCCACTTTGGTCAGGAAAGTGGAAGTTACTTTGAGAAATTACC
>NZ_KV807745.1:0-232 GCF_001812125.1 Streptococcus sp. HMSC071D03 | reverse complement strand
TCTTCACCATCTTCACCTTTAACAGTAGTTGGGGCTGTACCTTTTTCTTTCGTATCATCTTTTTCATAGACAACAAGTGATGGTACTACTCTCTTCTCAACTGTTGGTTCTTTTGTTGTTCCATAAGTTCGAACGGTTGTTGGAGTTACCTTACCTGTTTTTGGATCAACTTCATAGGTAGTGGTATCAATCACATCATGACCTTCAGAATCTTTAGATTGTTCAACCTTAG
>NZ_KV807744.1:0-218 GCF_001812125.1 Streptococcus sp. HMSC071D03 | reverse complement strand
CTGGAACTTCATCCTTAGAACCATCTGGGTAAGTGACAACGACTGTTGTTTTCTTATCGCCTGGTGTTGTAGTGTCTACTGGAGTCTTGTATTCGAACGTAGTTCCTTTTGGAAGATCGTCTACATTACCGATTGATCCTTTAGGGTCTGGAGTTTTACCTACATTAACAGTTTGGTCTTTAGGTGTTGGATTGTTCTTCTCTGCATCTGTACGTGGA
>NZ_KV807743.1:13452-47634 GCF_001812125.1 Streptococcus sp. HMSC071D03 | reverse complement strand
AACCTTCGACGCGCACCCGCATAGCGGGTGGTTTATTTATCTCGCATCTCACGGAGCGAGACGGACTGAAAGTCACATAAAAGAGAAAAAAACAAACGCCAAAAATGACGTTTGTCTTCGTTCTGAGTAGAAAATGTTAGTTTCTACTATCTTTTTCTTAATCAACTAATTCATCAATCATACTATGTTTTAGTGGTAAACTACACATCACTAATAGGAAAACAAAAGATGATTGAATCCAAAATAGCGCTAAATCAAAAATTCCGTGCACAGCTACTACTGTCAAGAAAGAGAGGTAAAGTCCAAGGATAGGACGCTTACTAGGTACTTGACTCATATCAATCAACATTCGTACCGGAGTGGTAGAAGCAATCCCCAAGAGAACGGTACCGACAACTCCATAACTCAAAATCGTATCTATATAGATACTGTGGGCATGTTCATGATAAGGTGCTCCAATACGAGGGAAAGAGTGCATGTAGGTTAGCGGTCCTTCACCCCAGAATGGATTTTGCTTAAACAAGGCCATTCCAGCATTCCAGATAGAAACACGTTCTTCCATAGATGAATCTAAGGTTCCCATTCGAACACCTAAATCACTCGAAAATAGAAAGGCTAAACCAACCCCAAAAACTCCTATACTAAGCCAGAAGGCACGCCAGTTTTTAATGGTCGTGAAGAGGTAAATGATGGCTCCAAAGATGATGGCTGGAAAAGCTGTACGATTCTGCGTAAAGTTTAAACCGAATAAATTAGCAAAGATGGCAATCATAGAAAAGATTCGTAACCACCTTAACTTAGTTGTGCTAATCAGATAAAAACCAATCATGATACAGAAACAACAGATAATTCCATAGTAATTGGGATTAAAGAAGGCAACCTCCGCTCGGTTTTGATGCCAAACCTGCATTCGTGGTGAGAGGAAGGTATAATCAAATTTCTTTACAATTTGGAAATGTTCCAAAGCTGCAAAGGCTGCTGCAAAGACACTTAAGGCTAATATTCCTTCAATCGTCAACCTAAAAAATTTAGGAGTCAATTGAGATTGATAATAGTAAAAGAAGATGGCAAACAGAAACATGGCCACCGAAGAAACTACTCCCATCACATTTTGTGCTAGAAGAGAAATTGCAGTGCTATAGGCAATAAAAAAGAGCAAGACAGAGTGTTGAGACAAACGTTTCAAGATTCCCTTCATCTCCCCGGTATATACTAACCAAAGTAAGTATGAGATAAAAATAATAACGAAAAGATAAAAAGGAAGAAAAATACTCAGAATAACTCCCAAAAGAAGTCCTTCTTGTTTCGATAAACTTTTTAACTTTTCAATGACACCTATTGATTTCACAACAGATCCTTTCCTTCTGAATATCACATTCAGATAAATAAGTTATTAAAACATTTTACCATTTTTCAAGAGATTTGAAAACCTCTTTGCCTCTATACTCCTAACTAAAACTGGGTAAAATTTTATAGTTAGCTAAGATTACTTGAAAATCGCTATCCCTTTTTTAAAAATATGGTACAATAAATCTAATTATTCCAGAAAGGGTCTAGCATGAAATCCTACCAAGAAGTCTATAAAATACTAGCTACGGAAACTGATTATCTAAGTGGAGAAAAAATAGCTGAGAGATTAAAACTATCTCGAACTTCAGTATGGAAGGCGATTCAACGTCTCCAGCAAGAGGGACTGAAGATTTACAGTATCAAAAATCGTGGGTATAAACTTATTGACGGTGATCTTATCTTACCTCAGGAAATCGAATCGAATAGTCCCATTACTGTCCTGTTTAAACCCTCAACAAAATCTACCCAAACCGATGCTAAAGAGGCTATGGAAGCTGGGGCAAAAGGAGATAGGCTCTACCTTTCCACTAGTCAAACCATGGGGCGTGGCCGTTTTCAACGTCCCTATTTTTCTCCAGATAAGGGGGGAATTTACATGTCCCTTCACCTACAACCCAATCTCCCTTACCAGAAGCTTCCCGCCTATACACTTCTAGCAGCTGGGGCTATCTACAAGGCTATCAAGAATCTTAGTTTGATTGATGTGAATATCAAGTGGGTCAATGACATTTATCTGAACCAGAAAAAGATTGCTGGTATTCTAACAGAAGCCATTACCTCTATCGAAACTGGACTCGTTACAGATGTTATCATTGGGGTCGGGATCAACTTTTCTATCGCTGAATTTCCCAAGAATCTACAAACTAAAGCTGGAAGCTTATTTTCTCAAAATGCTCCCATTACTCGCAATGAATTGATTGCTGAAATCTGGAAATGTTTCTACGAAACAGAAGCCGATGAACTCCTCTATCTCTATAAAAAACGCTCAATCGTTTTAGGAAAAGAAGTCTCCTTTAAGCAAGATCACCAAACTATCACAGGAAAAGCATGCGACATTTCTGACCAAGGACAATTACAAATAGAATTGCCTACTGGTGAAAAAATATGGCTCCATAGCGGTGAAGTTTCCCTAACTAAATGGTAGTTCTACCAGATCAAAAAAAATCGACCTTTCTTATTGAAGGTCGATTTTTTTCATCTGTTATTTTTTCAAACGTTCAACGTCACGTGCAATGACCAATTCCTCGTCCGTTGGAATTACCAGTACACGTACACTTGCTGCATCTGTCGAAATATCTCCAGTCGCACCAAATACATTTTTCTCTGGATCTACATCGCAACCAAACCAAGAAATCCCTGAAATAACATCTTCACGTACATTAGTAGAATTTTCACCGATACCTGCTGTGAAAATAATAGCATCTGCTCCATTTAGGACTGCAAGGTATTGACCAATATGTTTTTGGATACGGTCAACATACATTTCATAAGCCAAAGTGGCATCGTGATCTCCTGCCTCCATAGCAGCAATTACATCACGCATGTCACTAGATTTACCAGAAACACCCATCAATCCTGACTCACGATTGAGAATACGACTGATGTCCTCAGGCTTGTTAAAGTCCTCTGTATATTGCATTAAATAAGGAATGATGGCTGGGTCAATATCCCCTGTACGAGTTCCCATCATTACACCACCAAGTGGAGTGAATCCCATTGAGGTATCAACAGATTTCCCACCCTTAACAGCTGTAATAGAAGCACCATTACCGATGTGACAGGTAATCAATTTCAACTCTTCAAGTGGGCGTCCCAAGAGTTTTGCTGCTTCTTGAGCAACATACTGATGGCTAGTTCCATGGGCTCCGTACTTACGAACTTTGTTTTCTGTGTAATATTTTGTTGGTAGAGGGTAGCGATAAGCTTTCTCTGGAATACTTGTATGGAAGGAAGTATCAAAAACAACGACACTCGTAATATCTGGCAATAACTCCTTGAAGGCGCGAATACCCGCAGCATTTGCAGGGTTGTGTAATGGAGCAAGAAGACCTAACTCTTCAACTTTTTCAATTACATCGCCTTCAACGACTGTAGACTCTTTGAAGTACTCTCCACCTGCAACGACACGGTGTCCAACACCAGTAATTTCATCATAAGATTTAATAATATCAAAACGAATCAAGTCATCAAGCAAAATCTTAACTGCCAAAGTATGGTTGTCAATGTCAAGGACTTGTTGTTCTGAACGACCATCAAATTTAACTGTAGAAATAGAATCTTTCAATCCAATTCGTTCAATCAACCCTTTTGCTAATACTTTTTCTTCTGGCATTTGATAGAGTTGCCATTTCAAACTTGAGCTTCCAGCGTTAATTGCAATGGTTTTTGTCATAATGTTTCCCCTTTTTAAGCGTTTTCAACTATTATATCAAAATTTATACTAGATTTCATGTTCTTGACACCAATTTTGAAAATTTTCCTTAAATTCCAACAAAATTTCAGGATCACGAAGACTAGCAAGTGGATAGACGAATGGTTCAAGGCCTTCTATCGCTTGCTTTTGTAGAACAAAAATGGTCTTAGACTGGGCTCCTTGAGCGAAGAGATCCTCTGGTAAAGCTACGATAGCTACTAGTTGAGCCTGTTCAGTTAACCATCCTTTCAAGATGTCGCTCTGAGGACTCATCAAAAGATCTGTTGGAGCAAGGAAAATAGCATAGCCTCCCGTCTTAAGATACTTGAGAGATTGCTCCATTAATAGATGATGAGCATAAGTATGTTCATCCTTTGCTGCCACTTGATAACGTGAGGCAATCTGATCGTCTGGGTAGTAGCCAATCGGGAGGTCGCTCACGATAATATCACTCTCTTTTAACACTTGTGGACGTACTGCATCTCCTTGGATAAAGCCCATTTGCAGATCCATAACTTCAGCCATACTTGCAGCTAGATCAATCAAGAGGTCATCTAGCTCAATCCCAAGGTAATCTACCTTTTTGTTCATGGACGTTAAGAAGCTAGCACCCAGAATTCCCATCCCAGAGCCCAATTCTAGTAGACTTAGATCTTTAGCAGGCCACAATTGCTCCATCAGAAAAATCATCAAGTGTCCAATCGCATCTGGTGTAAACTGGTGGTTGGCCTGAAGAGGTTCCGTTTGCGCTGCCTTCATTAACAAGAATTGGTAGGTTCGTAACCACTCTTCTTTTCGAAGAGCCAATCGTTTTAATGCTTGATTATTTTTCTTGACATCTTCCAGATTTGTCTGACCATCCAGATAGATTCCATTTTGTTCAATCAAGGCATCGTAAAAATTTGTCGCCAAATCGTTTTGAATGATTTGGACGTTTTCTAGTAAATAAGTATATGCTTGTTCAATTTTTTCAAAATCCATAATTCTATTTTATCAAAAATAGTGCCCTTTTTCCAGATTTTCATAATTATGAAAATGAAAAAAAGAAAATCTACCTTCTCAGTAGACTTTCTCTGTTTCATGATTATTTCCAAGCACCACTGCCATCTACATAGTAGCCATCTGGTGTGTATGTGTTGCGAAGCATATTACCAGATGAAGCCAGATAGTACCACTTACCATTGTCTTTGACCCATCCTGTTGCCATTGCACCTGAATCTTTTAGATAATACCATGAGCCATTATCTTTCACCCAGCCTGTCGCCATAGAACCTGACTTGTTTAGGTAATACCAACTGCCACCATCTTTAAGCCAGCCTGTTGCCATAGAACCTGAGTCTTTTAGGTAATACCAAGACCCATTATCATATAACCAATCAGCTGAAATCATGGCTCCTGATGACTTAAAGGCATACCAACTGCCACCTTGATAGAGCCATGTTTGATTAAACATAACTCCTTTGTCATTCATAAAATACCAGTTTCCATTGTCCTTAACCCAAGCATTTTGAACTAATTGACCTTGTTTTTGATAATACCAGTTCTGATGTGATTTTAACCAGCTTTCTGCTTTTACAATTGGATAAAGTTCTCTGAAGGCTCCTCCCCCCTTATAGTAATGACTGATAGATTCTGGTTTTGTAAGTTTTAACTCACCATTGTCATAGTCTTCCCAAGCATAGACTTTTTGACCATTGACAGTCTCTGGTAAGGTAGCAGTGTAGGTCTTGGTTTGATAATCCCATTTTGTATCAAGATAGGTGTATTGATTATTTGATTCGTCAATACGGAAGTAACCACTCTTTCCACCGTCATTATATACATCATCAACTACTTTAGTGGACCAGGTCTTTACTTCATTTCCACTCTTGGCTTCTACTTTGATATCTCCTCTGTAGCCATAAGGTACGTAGAAATTCAGGAAACGTCCTTCTTCACCAATATTGGATCTATCCACTTCTTGAGCTAGGAAATTGACAGTCTGGTCTTGACCATTTAAAGTGACTTTCCATTCAATTTTTTCGTTTTTGGGCAAATCCAAGGCTTTGATATCTATGTCATGGCCATTGTTAAATCGAAGAATTTTGCCATCTTGATATTGAACACCCCCCTTAATACGCCATACCTCTTGTAGCTCAAAAGCCTTGGCAGATTGAGGGAGAGCCAGCATAGCTAAACCTGCCAATGATAAACTAAATAGTGTAATTTTTTTCATGAGATTTCCTCCTGTTTTGATTCATGTTAATTATATCACTATGTTATTTTTTTGCAAGAGATATCCTAAATTTATATAGGAAAAACCTCTGAGATGACTCTCAAAGGTTTAATCATGACTATTTACTATTTTCAACCGCTGCTGTTACAAAAGCAGTGTAGAGTTCTTCTGGGCGGTTTGGACGACTTGATAGCTCTGGATGGTACTGACAAGCCACAAAGAATTTATTTTTTGGAATTTCCACAATTTCTACCAAACGATTATCTGGTGACACTCCTGAAAAGACAAAACCTGCTCCTTCAAACTGTTCACGGAAGGCATTGTTAAACTCATAACGGTGACGGTGACGGCGTTGCACCACCTCTTTGTTATGATAAGCTGCCGCTGCCTTAGAACCACGTTTTAACTTAGAAGGATAAAGTCCCAAACGAAGGGTACCACCCATGTCCTCAACATCAATCTGATCACGCATGATATCGATGATAGGGTATTTGGTATCAGGATTTAGCTCTGCAGAATTAGCTCCTTCAAGACCTAAGACATTACGAGCAAACTCGATACAGGTCAACTGCATGCCCAAGCAGACACCCAACATTGGAACATCATTTTCACGCGCATAGCGGATCGCTTCAATCTTACCTTCTGTTCCACGTTGGCCAAAACCACCTGGTACGATGATGCCGTCAGTATCAGACAAAAGCTCTACCACATTCTCTGCTGTCACATCATTGGCATTGATCCAATTGATTTTAACTTCTGCGTCGTTGGCATAACCAGAGTGTTTCAAGGCTTCAACCACAGAGATGTAGGCGTCTTGCAACTCAACATACTTACCAACAAGGGCAATCTTGACTTGTTTTTTGAGGCTCATAACCTTGTCAACCATAGCTGACCACTCTGCCATATCTGCTGCAGGTGCATCTATTTTCAAATGGTCACAGACGATTTGATCCATGCCTTGTGCTTGCAGATTAAGTGGGATTTGGTAAAGATGATCCACATCCAAGGACTCGATAACTGCTTCTGGTGCCACATCACAGAACTGGGCTAGTTTATTTTTAATACCTTGTCCTACTTGTTTTTCTGTACGAATGACCAACATATTTGGCTGGATTCCCAAACCACGCAATTCTTTGACAGAGTGTTGAGTTGGTTTGGTTTTCATTTCACCAGCTGCCTTGAGGTAAGGAAGCAAGGTTGTATGGATATACATGACATTTTCTGCTCCGACATCAGACTTCATCTGACGAAGCGCCTCTAAGAATGGAAGGGACTCAATATCGCCGACTGTTCCCCCAACCTCTGTAATAATAACATCAGAGTCAGTCGTTAGAGCAGCACGCTTGATTTTTTCTTTCAAAGCATCTGTAATATGAGGAATAACTTGGACAGTTGCTCCAAGGTACTCTCCGCGGCGTTCCTTACGAAGAACTTCGCTGTAGATTTTACCAGTTGTCACGTTTGAGTATTTGTTGAGGTTGATATCGATAAAACGTTCATAGTGACCCAAGTCCAAATCTGTCTCAGCTCCATCATCTGTCACAAAAACTTCTCCGTGCTGGTAAGGACTCATGGTTCCCGGATCAATATTGATATAAGGGTCAAATTTTTGAATGGTTACTTTAAGACCTCGATTTTTCAAGAGACGACCCAGACTTGCTGCTACAATCCCTTTCCCAATAGACGATACCACACCACCAGTTACAAAAATATATTTCGTAGACATAGATTCCTCTTTCTAAAATGCTCAAGGCATTGTTAACTACGAGGGGACATAGAAAACAAGACCCTACTAATAAGAATAATCTGGGACGACTGCACCAGATTCACAACCAAAATACAAGAAGATAACTTCTTGAAAAAACAAAAATAGCTCCCTAATAACTAGGGAGCTCCGACCTCTAAAAGAGGTGCCCGAACAATATATTACCTCAAAATGAACCTTTTGTCAAATAGAACAAATCGTTGACTTGGCATTCCATCTTGCATAACTCATTCAAACTAAAAAGTAAAAAGAGGCTGGATCTAGGAAATCGAGACTTAAGCGACCGATACCTGTTCCAGCTCCTTTTTATTTTTATTCTTCCTCTTCTTCAGAGTCTTCGTCGTCCTCTTCATTAAGATCGACTTCTTCATCTAGATCATCTGGGGCGATTTCATTGATTTCAGCATCATAGGCTTCCACTTCATTCTTCTCATCATCTGGATTTTCATCATCATAAGAAAGAGCTGGATCTTCTTCGTATGCATCCTCATCTTCTGGATCATCTGCACTGTAATCAATAGCATCTGTATCACCATCCATAAAGGCGTTGACACGTTTTTTCTTAGCCTTAGGTGCTACTTCTTCATCATCACTTTCTTCAAGAGCAATGATTTCCTCATCGATTTCATCCACTCCATACCAGGAACGAAGGCCCCATTTGTTATCTCCAAGAGAGATAAAGCTACCGTCAAAGTTCAATTCTGTATAGAACAAAGGCAAAGCTTCACGAATATCGCTATTAGAGGTACCGAGATAGTTTTGGATTTCATTAACCAAATCACTAAAATGCATTTCGTGATCACGACCACGGAGTTCCAAGATGGCACGAGCCACCTCAATCATAGATAGTTCACTTTTTTCTTGCCCAGCAAATACTTCTAATTCCAAAGCGTTTCTCCTCATTTTTTACTACTAACGTCAGAGTGGATAAACTCTGATCTCATTTTATCATGTACTCTTTATTGTACGATAATTTTGCCTAATAGTCAAAGGTTTAGGAGAAATAAATGTGAAATATTTCAGCTAATTAATACTCAATGAAAATCAAAGAGCAAACTAGGAAACTAGCCGCAGGATGCTCAAAACACTGTTTTGAGGTTGCAGATGGACGCTGACGTGGTTTGAAGAGATTTTCGAAGAGTATAAAAGACCCGGGAGATACACTCACAGGTCCGATACTTTATTTATAACTTAAAGCTCGTTTAAAGGTTTTCCAGATCCCCAAATCATCCGTTTGAAGGACCAGACTAGCATACATCCGTCCGATAAAGATGGTTGCAGTCACCGCAAAAGCAATCGTAATCATAAGCGAAATCCACGCTTCTATACTATTTGCGTAGCCATTGATAGCTCTAAAAGGCATAAAGAAGGTCGATATGAAAGGAATATAAGAACCGATTTTCAAAATCAAATTGTCTCCTGCAGCGCCTAGGGCAGTAACGCCAACAAAACCAGCTATTATCAAAAGCATCAATGGTGATAAGGCCTTTCCTGCATCTTCAGGACGGGAAACCATAGAACCTAAGAAGGCTGCCAAGACTACATACATGAAGAGACTGACTAAGATAAATAATAAGGTGTTAAGCGAGAAGGCCTCTCCCAAGTGGTTTAGAATACCTGAATTAGCCAAGATAGGCATATCCTTAAAGAATAAGATAGCTCCAAGACCACCAACGACATAAATACCAATATGAGTCAAAATCACAAGAAGTAAGGCAATCATGCGGGCGTAGAAATAATGGCTAGCACGAATGCTTGAGAAGACCACTTCCATGATTTTGGTTCCTTTCTCGCTGGCTACTTCTTGAGCAGTGACACTAGCATAAGTAATCAAAATCATATAGAGGAAGAAACCCAGTCCTGCAGCCGCAAAGGTTTGAACCAACTTTTTATTTTCCTTGGCTTCATCAATCTGCTCTGTAAATTGAACCGTTTGAGCCAAGCGTTTTTCCTGTTCCTGAGACAAATTTGCTTCTGAACGGTTGAGTTGGGATTGGAGTTCATTCAACTTAGCGGTCACTGCTAACTTAATGCCACTCTCTAGTGAAGTTTCACCATGATAGACTGCCTTGAGGACACTGTTCTCCTGGTCAATAGTTAGATAGCCTTTTATTTTTTCATCCTTGATGGCTTCTTGGGCACTCGCTTCATCCTTATAGTCAAAGTTAAGACCATTGGTCGATTTAAGTTCTTCTGTAACAAGAGGAACAGAACTAACTACTGCTACTTTACTATTTTGAGCCAAGGAAGAACCTTGGAGAACACCAATTCCTCCAGATAGACCTAAAAAGAGGAAAGGCGAAATCACCATAAAGAAGAAACTCCACGACTTGACATGTCTTAGATAGGTTTCTTTGATTACAACCCACATATTTCTCATACTTCCACCCCTGATTCTAATTTAAAGATTTCATCGATTGTTGGAGCTTGTTGATCAAAAGTCGCGATATATTGACCTTGAGTCAAGATTGGGAAGAGCTCTCTACCTGCACTTTCATCATCCAAGATCAACTTCCAGCTACCTTGCTTGGTCAAGCTAACCTGTTTAACATGAGGAAGACTCTCCAGTTCTTCCTTGCTTCGTTCACTTGAAACAAAAAGTCGTGTTTTCCCGTATTGATTGCGAACCTCTTGAACCGGTCCATGCAAGACGACACGCCCATCACGAATCATCAGGATATCATCACAAAGTTCTTCGACATTGGTCATGACATGGTCAGAAAAGATAATAGTCGCGCCACGTTCTTTTTCTTTCAAGATAACCCGCTTAAGGAGTTCGGTATTGACTGGATCCAAGCCACTAAAAGGCTCATCTAGGATAATCAAGTCTGGCTCATGAATCAGAGTAATGATCAGTTGAATTTTCTGTTGATTTCCTTTTGAGAGACTCTTAATCTTGTCCGTCAGTTTTCCCTTGACTTCCAGTTTTTCCATCCATTGAGGGAGTTTTTCTTTGATTTCCTTGGTGTCCATGCCTTTTAGGGTTGCCAAGTAACGAACTTGTTCAAGGACTGTCAATTTAGGCATAAGACTACGTTCTTCAGGGAGATAACCAATGCGAGCATAGGTCTCCTGACGAATATCTTGACCATCAAGCTCAATCTCCCCTTGATAGTCTAAAAATTTCAAAATACTGTGAAAAATAGTTGTTTTCCCAGCTCCATTTTTCCCAACCAGCCCCAAAATACGCCCTGGTCGTGCTTGAAAGTCAACACCAAACAAAACTTGCTTAGGTCCAAAACTTTTCTCTAGATTTCTTACTTCGAGCATCATCCACCTCCGAAATTTATTGCACTCATTATACTCCTTTTTGACAGCCTTTACAATGATTTATCTACATTTTTAAATCTTGATTTCAAGAAGGACATTTTCTGGATAGGAACTTTATTAGCTTATCACCAAGCATTTTAATCCTCCAGATTTTAAGTGATAAATTTATTATACTCATTTCTTGATAAATCCGTTGGCTATGTCCTCAAATGTTCATTTTCAGTCCTGAATTGTTACTAGCAATCTTCATCATCCTGCCTAGCTTATCGTGCTATTTTATGGTATATTTTTGATAGACTATAGATTATCATCGGCAAGGAATCTGATATGAAAAAAAGACTTAAACTCGAACCAAACAACAATAACTTAATCATTTGGGAAACTGAACAGCCAAAAGCCGTTCTTCAGCTCGTACATGGAATGGTAGAGTACGTGGAACGATATGAAGAATTTGCTCTAGCCATGAATAAAGAAGGCTTTACTGTTATGGGCCATGATCATCTCGGCCATGGTCATACTGCTCAAAATCCAAGTCAACTCGGAGTCTTTCCTGAATCTCCCGAGGAACTCATCGATGATATTGAAAGAGTGACCTCTTTTATTCAAGAAAGCTATCCAAAACTTCCAATCGTCCTTCTAGGGCATTCTATGGGTTCTCTTATGTGTCGCTATTATGTAGCTAAACGAAAACCACCTATCAATGCCTTGATTATCATGGCGACTGGTCAACAACCTCAGTTTCTAACTCGATTTGCTCTCATCCTAACAGAATGCATCCGACTTATAAAAGGGAATAAACACCGTAGTAAAATCCTGACCTATCTATCAACTGATAGTTTTAATCGAAGTATTAAGAATTCGAAAACATCTGTAGATTGGCTCTCGAAAAATGAAGAATCTAACCAAGCTTATCTGAAGGATCCATTCTGTCAATTCATCCCTACTATTCCCATGTACAGATCCATTTTTTACTTCTCTAATCAAGTAGCTAGTAAGCAGGTAATCGATGAGATTCCAGCTCAACTCCCCATTCTCGTTATTTCAGGACAAGAAGACCCTCTGGGAGAAAATGGTAAAGGTATAGAAAGATTTGTAAAACTCCTAAAGGCTTCACATTCGAAAGTAAGCGTCCGAGTAGTTGAAGAGGCTCGTCACGAAATTCTGAACGAAATCAATCGACAAGATACTTACCACTTCTTAGCTGATTGGATGACCAAAAATATGGATGGCTAACCTAGATATAGCAGTATTACATAGAACTTATTCCCCAAGTTGATTACATCATCAGGCTAAAGCTTGATGATTTTTTGTACTAAAAAATCCATCCTTAGGGATGGATTATAGACTGTTAACGCACCTCTGCATTCACTTTTTCTTCAAGTGATGCTTGAATTTTTTCCATGTAGCGTGCGACTTCTTCATCAGTCAAGCTATCTTCTGGATTTTGGAAGGTCAAGCTATAAGCCATTGACTTCATACCAAGTCCTAGTTTTTCACCTGAGAAGACATCAAAGAGTTTGATAGCTGTCAAACGTTTCACGCCTGCAGATTTGATGGCATCAACCACATCTTGGTGAGTCACTTCTGCTTTGAGGAGAAGGGCGATATCACGGCTGACTGCTGGGAATTTAGTGATTTCCACAAATGGAGCTGCTGGTTGAAGAGCTTTCTCGATAGCTGAAAGGTTGAGCTCTGCTACATAAGTTTCTGGAATATCGTAAGCTTTAGCTGTAACAGGATGTACTTGACCGAGGAAACCAAGGACTTGGTCACCGAGTGAAATCAAGGCTGTACGTCCCGGGTGAAGGCTAGCGATTTCAGAGGTTGCTGTATAAGTCACTTCAAGACCCAAGCGAGCAAAGAGGGCTTCCAAAATTCCTTTGGCATAGAAGAAGTCAACTGGAACGGCTGCTGTTTGGAAGTCTTTTTCTGCAACCAAGCCTGTCAAAGCAAGGGCAAAGCTGTTGATTTCATTTGGCAGCTCTTCTTTTGGATTGCCTGTTTGTTCAAAGACTTTTCCAATCTCGTAAAGAGCCAAGTTTTTGTTCTTACGAGCCACATTGTAGGCAACCGTATCAAGGATACCAGAAATCATATTTTGACGGAGGACTGAACGATCCACGGTCATTGGCCACATCAATTCTGTCAAATGACTTGGCTGAATCGTAAACTCGACCGCTTTTTCAGGAGTTGTAAGAGCGTAGGTGATGATTTCCGTTAATCCAGCACCTTCAGCAATGGTACGAACTTGACGGCGGAGTTTTTGTGTCGCAGTCAATTCACCAGCTGTTCCATCATCTTTTGGAAGACTAGTTGGCAAGCGATCATAGCCATAGATACGAGCGATTTCTTCAAAGAGGTCAGCTTCAATAGTAATATCCCAACGACGACGAGGGACGCTCACAGTAAAGCTTTCTGCATTTCCAGAAAGGCCAAATCCAAGGCGACGGAAGACATCTTCCACATCAGCATAGGAAAGCTCTGTACCAAGGACACGGTTAACGTCTGCAAGAGTGGAAGAAACTTCCACATCAGAAGTATTAAGTTCACCCGCTGAAACGATGCCTTTTCGCACCGTCGCACCTGCAAGTTCTGCAATCATGCTAGCTGCCGCATCAAGGGCTTCATTAACAGTTGCCACATTGATCCCTTTTTCAAAGCGAGAAGATGATTCAGAACGAAGGTTGAGACGACCACTTGTCTTACGGATAGATTTGCCATTGAAGACAGCAGCTTCAAGGACGACACGAGTAGACTTTTCAGAGATTTCTGTAGCTTGTCCCCCCATGACACCTGCAAGGGCTACTGGTTTATCAGCAACAGTAATCACTAAATCAGTTGTTTCCAACTCACGCTCTTCCCCATCCAAGGTCACTAATTTCTCACCAGCACGCGCTTCACGCACACGGATGTCATTTCCTTCAAAGGTGTCCAAGTCAAAGGCATGCATTGGTTGACCAAAGTAAAGAAGGATATAGTTGGTCACGTCCACCACGTTATTGATGGGACGGATACCTTCATTCATGAGAAGATTTTGCAACCATTGTGGACTTGGTGCAATGGTCACATTGTCCAAGATACGAGCGGCATAGTAAGGTGCCTTGTCTGTATCAATGCTGACAGAAAGAGCATCGGCTGCAGCTTGGTCTGTTTCTGCTAAAGTAAATTCTTTGAAGTTGACTGCCTTGTCATAGATAGCGGCTACTTCGTGCGCCACGCCACGCATAGAGAGGGCATCTGCACGGTTAGGTGTGATGGAAAGTTCGATGATTTCATCATCCAAGTCTAGGTAAGAGAATACTTCATCACCTGGAACGGCCTCTTGAGGCAAGATTTGGATTCCATCTGCAAATTCCTTTGGTACAACTGAGTCAGAAATCCCTAATTCACCAAGTGAGCAGATCATCCCTAGTGACTCTAAGCCACGGATTTTCCCTTTTTTGATCTTGTAGTTGTCCGCGATGCGAGCACCTGGAAGAGCTACCATAACCTTGATGCCTGCACGCACATTTGGAGCACCACAGACGATTTGACGGGCTTCTTCTTCGCCAACGTTAACCTGACAAACATGAAGGTGAGTTTCTGGCACATCTTCGCAAGACAAGACCTCACCGACGACAATTTTTGAGAGACCAACAGCTGATGATTCCACACCTTCTACTTCGATCCCTGTAGTTGACATTTTTTCAGCCAACTCTTGTGAGGACACAGCAATGTCCACCAATTCTTTTAACCATTTGTATGATACTAACATAATTCTGAGCATAAGATCTCAATAAGTGAGACCTTTTCAATTCCTTTCTTTTTCTTCGAGTCAGTCCTCACCATTTCTCAGCGAGAGAAAATGACTAGAACTGTATAGGATTGTGTTTCAGGTTTCAATCTTATTTAAACTGTTCTGAGAAGCGGACATCCCCTTGGTAGAATCCACGAATATCGTTGATTCCGTAACGAAGCATAGCTACACGCTCTTGTCCAAGACCAAAGGCAAATCCAGAGTAAACAGTCGCATCGATACCACTCATCTCAAGGACACGTGGGTGAACCATACCGGCACCCATAATCTCGATCCAACCAGTTTTCTTACATACGTTACAGCCGGCTCCTCCACACTTGAAGCATGAAACATCCACCTCAACAGATGGCTCAGTGAATGGGAAGTAAGATGGACGCAAACGAATTTGACGCTCTTCACCAAACATTTTTTGGACAATCAACTGAAGGGTTCCTTGAAGATCCGCCATAGAGATGTTCTTCCCAACAACCAAACCTTCAATTTGGTGGAATTGGTGACTGTGGGTTGCATCGTCTGTATCACGACGGAATACACGTCCTGGTGAGATCATCTTCAAAGGACCTTTAGAAAAATCATGGGCATCCATCGCACGCGCCTGAACTGGAGACGTGTGAGTACGGAGCAAGATTTCTTCTGTGATATAGAAAGTATCCTGCATATCACGGGCAGGGTGGTCTTTTGGAAGATTCATACGTTCAAAGTTGTAGTAGTCTTTTTCAACTTCAAATCCATCCACGACTTGGTAACCCATCCCGATGAAGATATCTTCGATTTCTTCACTAGTTTGAGTGAGAACGTGACGGTGACCTGTCGCAACTGGGCGACCTGGCAGTGTAACATCGATGCTCTCACTAGCTAGTTGCGCTTCCACTTTCTTTTCTTCCAAGAGCTTAGCTGTTTCTTCAAAGGCAGCAGTTAAGACATCACGAGCCTCATTGACGTGTTTCCCGATAACAGGGCGCATTTCTGCTGATACATCCTTCATCCCTTTAAGGATTTCAGTCAATGAACCTTTTTTACCAAGGACAGAGACACGCAATTCTTGCATCTCTTTTTCATTTTCAGCAGAAATCTGCTTCAAGCTAGCTAGCGTTTCTTCACGAAGCGCTTTTAATTGTTCTTCAATAGTTGACATAATTCCTCCATCAGTCTCTCTTAGATAAAAAGAAAACCACATGCCAAAAACTCCACACTCGGAGCGTTGACACGCGGTACCATCCGTTTTTATCTGACAAGTCAGACCTTTATTTCTGAATCCATAGGCAAGTGAATTCACCCAGCTTTCATATAGAGAGCTTTCAGTCACGGCTCTCCTCCCTGATATACTTCCCCTGAGATACTAGTCTTGCAGATTCCTATTTAATTATTATTCATTTTATCAAATTTCAAGCATTCTTGCAAGATATTTTGCGACTAATCAGCATAGTCCCCACCTTCAAAGCCGTAATACTCTTCCAAGCTGAGACCACTTGCAGCGATGTCCTTGGCTTCTTTTCCGACGTAGCGAAGGTGCCATTCTTCAGCCATATAGCCTGTTTCTTTTTCCTTACCTTTGAGATAGCGAACGACGAAGCCATAGTCTGCAGCATGGTCCAATAGCCATTGGGCAGCCTTTTCTTCAGTCACTAAATCTCCATTTGTTCCAATTAGGTCAAAGGCAAGGCCAGTTTGGTGTTCACTGTAACCAGGCCGAGCAGAATAGCGGTCAGCCTCTGCCTTTCCGTCTTTGTTGACATAGTCCTGATAAAGCTGAGTTTGAGTTTCATAACTTCTAAAACCACTATAGTTGTCGCTAATCGGGAATCCTGCTTGTTGCATAGCTGCAATGAGTTTTAACAGTTCTGCCTTTGCGGTAGGATTTTCTCCTGGATTGTAATCTTTTGACATAGGATAATGCTTATTAGCGACAACAATCTCATCGTACTTTCCTTGAATGCTGTAGTGATCTCCTTTGTTGACCACTTCTGCTTTCTTTTGACTAGCTTCTTGAGACTTACTTCCCGCGGTTCCTTCTTTTACAGTCTTTTGTTCTGTAGAAGACTTGGCCTCTGTAGTTGCTGTTTTTTCTTGCGAACATGCCGCCAATGTCAAGGCTAATAATCCTGATAAGATAAGGTATCTTTTTTTCATCTGTTATCCTTTCATTTAATCATCTGGTTTAACGTCTCAGATAATCTTGCAATCAAGTCTTCTAATTTACTTCCCTTAACTTGATATTCTTCAGCAATCATTTCTTCCCATGGAACCCACCAAACTGGACCACGACCATTAAGACCGTGTCCCTTCATATCACCTTCTCGTCTTGGAAAAATATGCCAGTGGGCATGTGCATCTCCATTTCCTAACAACTCTACATTCATCTTTTGAGGAGAAAAAGCTTTAGAGACAGCTTCTTGGACCAAGCTCATTTCCTCTAAAAAGCGAAGTTTGACTGGAGCTTCCATATGATGCAATTCTGTCACATGCTCTTTTGCCAGGAACAGAGTATAGCCTTCAAAATACTGGTGGTCTCCAATGACAACATAGCCTGTTTCCAGTTCTTTTACAAAGTAGGGATTGTCTCCAGTCTTGATGAGTTCAATTCGATCACAAATCAAGCACATCTTAGTCCACCAAGTCACTCTTGAGATAAGCATCTACCATACGTTCAGTTGCTACAACAGAATCAACATGGGTACGTTCGTATGAGTGACTAGACTCGATACCCGCTCCTAGAAGAGCGTGTTTGACTTCTGCTCCAGCTGACATGGCCGCAGAAGCATCCGAACCGTAAAATGGATAGATATCTAGTTTAAATGGAATATCTTGCTCTTTTGCTAAAGCAACCAAATGTTGACGGAATTCATAGTGGTAAGGACCAGAAGCATCTTTAACACAGATAGACACTGTGTACTCGTCTGTCTGCTGATCATCTCCCATTGCTCCCATATCTACTGCTAGATATTCGACAACTTGACTAGGGATGCTTGAGTTAGCACCATGTCCCACTTCTTCAAAGACTGAAAAGGCAAAATGCGTAGTGACAGGAAGTTCAATCCCTTCTTCCTTATAGACTTTAAGGAGATTTAGAAGGATAGCTGCACTGACCTTATCATCCAAATGACGCGATTTGATAAAGCCTGTCTCAGTTACGACAGTTCGTGGGTCAAAGCTGATAAAGTCACCAACCTCAATACCAAGTGCGCGTGTTTCTTTTTCATTGATCACTTTTTCGTCCAAACGCACTTCCATATTGTCCTGCGTGCGTTCAGCAGTTCCAGCGTCCTTGTATACATGACAAGAAGTCTGGTGGATCAAAATGGTACCTGAAACAGTTTTCCCTGTACTAGCTACATGAACCGTACAGTTTTCTCCCTCAATCATATTCCAAGGATAGCCACCGATACGGTCCATCTTAAGACGACCGTCTGGTTTAACAGCACGGACAATAGCCCCCAAGGTATCCACATGGGCAGTTATAAAACGCTGTTGCTCGTCATTTTTACCTTTAACAGTGACGTTGACACCACCTTTGGCAGTACGGATTGGTTGATAACCTAGTTTTTCAAGAGTCTCAACTAAATAATTCGTAATTTCACGCGTAAAACCTGTCGGCGATGCAATAGCAGTTAGTTCTTTGATATATTCTACAGTTTGATTCATTTTTTCACCTCTTTTGCTACCTATTATAACACATTTATCATCGGATAAAAAAGAAAATCACTCCTGTAGACTTGGCTACAAAAGTGATTTTAGTGATTATTCCATTTCAAAAGCTTCACTTTCTTGTTTATTTGGAAGAACAAGAGAAAGTAGAATTCCGATAATAGCTGGTACCAACCATGGCAGAGAAGCCTCCGCAAATGGTAGAGCGTTCACGATATTTGCAAGGACCTCAACCTTAAAAGTAGATCCTAAAACACTTGCAATAGCAATGGCTGTGACAATACCAACAGTTAATTGCATTCCTGGTTTAGAAAGAGCAACAAACTTGTTCATAATCACAATCATGACAATGGCAATCGTAATTGGGTACAAAATAACGAGAACTGGTACAGAGTACTTAATAATAGCACTCAAACCAAGATTTGCAATGGCAAAACCAATCAAGGTAAAGACAGTCGCATAAACCTTGTAGCTGATTTGCGGGAAACGTCCGTTAAAGAACTCAGCAGTTGATACAATCAACCCTACAGTCGTTGTAAAGCAAGTAACGGTTACCATAGCCGCAAGGAAAAGCTGAGCAGTAGAACCAAAGATTTCTTGAGTCGCTTGAGACAAGATATAAACTCCAGGAGTTCCGCTCTTCATTGCTTCTTCTGTTACTGGGAAATGATTGCCCAAGAAACCTAGACCGATGTAGAGAGCACTAAATCCGAGTGCTACAACGATTCCAACCACCCAAATGGTTGAGATGTATTCTTTCTTGTTTGAAAAACCAAGTTGTTTCAAGGTTTGTACTGCAATAACACTGAAGGCAACCGAAGCAAGCGCATCAAGTGTATTGTATCCTTCTAAGAAACCTGCTCCAAAGGCGGAAGCTTGATAAGCTCCTGAAGCTGCTTGTGGTGCGTTCCCACCATACTTGAAAGCTCCAAGGATAACCAGAATAACAATTAAGATGGCAAAAACTGGAGTCAAGACTCGACCGATACGATCCAAGATTTTTGAAGGATTCAAGGAGATTAGGTAGGCAGCTACAAAGTAGAGAATGGTGAAGACAATCAAACCTAAACCTTTATCGGCTTGATCCAAGAGTGGACTAATACCAACTTCAAACGATGTCGTTGCTGTACGAGGGATGGCAAAGAATGGGCCAATCGACAAGTACAAAGCTGCAAGATAAATTGTCGCAAACCATGGTGAAATTTTCTTAGAAATTTCATAGATATAGCCCTTTGGATTAAGGGTTCCAATGATCAAGGTTAGGACGGCAATCCCAACACCTGAAAATACAAATCCTGCAATGGCAGGGAGAAAGTTTTCTCCAGACTGTGCGCCTAGAGTTGGAGGGAAAATCAAGTTACCTGCTCCAAAAAATATTCCAAACAGGAGTAATCCTGTTAAAGCACCTTTTTTAGCCATAAACTCTCCTTATTAAAAATAAAATACTTTCTTAGTATAACATGATTAAAGGCTTGAAAAGGCTATCTCGAAATAATTTTAAAATGTTTTCAATTTTCTGATTTTTAGAACAAATAAACTCCCTTTAAAACCTTTCTTATTTTCGGTCTCAAAGGGAGATTTTCTTATTCTAAGGCATCCATGCCACCTTGGACATTGACAACCTCATAGCCTTGTTCTGCTAAAAATTGGTAGGCACGTGCTGAACGCATTCCTGATTTACAAATCACGTAGTAAAGATTATCTTTATCTAGTTGTTTATAAGTATCAGCTAATTGGCTGAGAGGTAAATTACGAGCGCCTTCTAAATGAAGAGTCTCAAATTCCTCTACTTCTCTCACATCTAATACAGAAAGCGACTCTTTCTGATAAAACTGATAAAAATCGTCAAAAGTAATTTCGTTCATTCTTTTTCTCCTAAAATAGTTTTAATTCTTTTTTTCAAATCTGGAACCACTTCTTCCTCAAACCAAGGATTTTTTTTCATCCAAATTTGATTACGTGGTGATGGGTGTACCAGAGGGAAATAATCAGGCAAATAATCTTTAAATCGATGCACACGGTCTGTCACCTTGCCACTGACCTTCTCATGTAGATAGTAGGCTTGGGCATACTGACCAATCAAGAGTGTTAATTGAATATCTGGTAATTCCTTCAAGAGTTCCGGATGCCATTTTTCTGCAAAACCTGGACGAGGTGGCAGGTCACCCGATTTTCCATGACCTGGAAAGTAGAAATCCATGGGCATGACAGCAAAGTAACCTGAGTTATAAAACGTATCTTCATCCACACCCAACCATTCTCGCAAGCGATCCCCACTTTTATCCTTCCAGTAAAGTCCTGCTTCTTGAGTTTTGAGACCAGGTGCCTGCCCAATGATATTGATTCGAGCAGTCTTTGGTGCTGCAAAAAGAGGTTGGATGCCATGCTCAGTATAGCTGGCATTCTGTGGATCCTCTATAATAGCTTGCTTGATTCTTTCAATTTGAGACATTTTCTCCTCCAAAAAGAAGTCTAAGCATTAAATCTCAGACTTCTATATCATTATTTGATCAATTCATAGATAGCTTCAGCGTAGATGGCTGCTGCACGGAAGAGATCATCCAAGGCAATAAATTCGTTGGCTTGGTGCATAGTATCGATAGAATCTGGGAACATAGCACCGTAAGCGACACCACGCTCTAAGAGACGTCCAAATGTTCCACCACCGATGACTTGTTCGTGACCTTGAAGGCCTGTTTGTTTTTCATACACGCTCAACAAGGTTTGTACAAGTGGATCTTCCATTGGAACATAATGAGGTGTATGTCCGTGTTCAGACAAGCTAACTGAAACAACTGGTAAGTTTTCAAGAACTGATTTGATTTGCTCAGGGCTTGTTCCTTTTGGATAACGGAAGTTAAGGGCAATGGTATTGTCAGCACTTGTTTCATCAAAGCGGAAGACTCCAGCATTCATAGAAAGGGCACCCATCTTTTCATCAACATGAGCCACTTTCAAGTTTTTGCCTTCATGGTCATTTAAGAGAATCTTTCCAGCAATGTCAAGGAAGTCTTTTGCAGGTCCTTCAAAAGCAAATTGGCTGAGGAAAAGAGCAAGATAAGTAGCACCATTGACACCTGAAGCAGGCATAGCACCGTGGGCTGATTTACCAATTACAGTTACCTTGTACTGACCATTCTCTTCTTGAATGTCTCCTCTGAGTTTGTGCTCTGCTACGAAGGCATCTAGTTTAGCTTGCAAGTCAGCCAAGTCACCTGAAACAACTGCCGTTGCTGACTCAGGTACCATGTTTTCACGCAAGCCACCTGTAAAGCTATGAAGACGAGCTGCACCAGTATTTTCACCTGCAAAGTGGAGGTATTCTGTGATATTTCCTTTTTCACCATTGATGATAGGGAATTCAGCATCTGGAGAGAAGCCAAAGTCTGGCTTCGCAAGTCCTACATGCTCAAAGTAGTAGTCCATATCTGCCCAACCTGATTCTTCATCAGTTCCGACGATAAAACGAACTTTTTTAGAAGTTGGAAGTCCCAATTCTTTGATGATTTTCAAACCATAGTAACATGCTGTTGTCGGTCCCTTATCGTCAGAAGCACCACGCGCATAGAGACGACCATCTTTGATAGTTGGAGTGTAAGGATCAGTATCCCATCCGCTACCTGCAGGTACCACATCCATGTGGGCAAAGATACCGAGAACTTCTTCCCCTTCACCAAACTCAAAATGTCCTGCATAGTTGTCGACATTTTTTGTTGGGTAGCCATCGCGGTCTGCGATTTCAAGGAATTTCTCCAAGGCTTTTACTGGACCAGGTCCAAAAGGATGTTGCGCATCTGCCTTGCTGTCATCGCGTTCTGAGTTGATTTCCAAAAGGCTAAACAAGTCAGCCAAGAGGTCTTCTTTACGTTTTTCTACTTCTGCTGTAAAATTAATAACTGTCATTTTTTCTTCCTATCTTTTTTCGATAATTTCATCTACTGGCAAGCGGTAACTTGGTTCTAACTTCTCGTCTGTGTATCCTACTGTGATCAAGAGCTCTGGACGGAAGCGTTCTTCGATTTCCAAGACTTCGTTGACTTTTGATTTGTCAAAACCAAGGATAATATTTGATCCGATTCCTTGGTCAGTCAATGCAAGGACCAAGTTCATAGCTACAAGCCCAGCATTAAGAGCCAAGTAGTCACTGATTTGTTGTTCATTGTAACGCGCAAACTCTGCTGGAAGATTTTTCATAAAGTACTGAAGTTGTTCTTCTGAGAAGTTCTTTGCTCCACCAACACGGGCAATCTTGCGAGCTCGTTTAGCTAGGTCAGTATCTGTAAACAAGGCAATGGTTACAGGGGCAGATGCTACTTGCTCAAAGTTTGAACCGTAAGCTAATTTTGCTAATTCAGCATTTCTCTCACGAACCACAACAAACTTCCAAGGCTGACTGTTGTGAGCACTCGGTGCCAAGGTTGCGATTTCAATAGCTGTTCGAACATCCTTGGGATCAACTGGTTTATCAATAAAATGCTTAGTCGCATGACGTTTTTTATTTAACTCAAGAAATTTCATAATTGATTTCCTTTTCTATTTCTACTGCTTCCATTTTACCACATTCTGAAAGAGCTTGCAGAGATTTTTCATTAGTGAAACAAATTATCTTTCCCAAATTCAACTGTCAGTTCTAGGCTCCGTTTTAAAATTATAATGTTTCTCTATCATCTCCATAAAAAATATATATTAGATATCTGATTGATTGTCTGGTAAACTAGATACCATTATCTTATGAAAAAATTATTCTTATTATTAGCCATCAGTCCCTTGTTGGTCGCCTGTGGACAAGCCAAACTAGATAGTACTTCTACTGCCACTGCTAGTCCTAAAACCATTGTCGTAGCAACTGCTGGAGACATCCCACCTTTTGATTTTGAAAAAGATGGTAATTTGACTGGATATGATGTTGAGGTTTTAAAAGCAGTCGATGAAAAACTAGATCAATACAAGATTGAATTTCAAAAAACTGCTTGGGAAAGTATCTTCCCTGGAGTGGATGCTGGCCGTTACCAAGCTGCTGCCAACAACTTGATCTACACCAAAAAAGAGCAGACAAATACCTCTACTCTCTACCTATCGCTAAAAATCCTTTGGTTCTTGTGAGCAGAAAAGACAAGGCTCTTACCTCTCTTCAAGATATCGCTGGTAAAACAACCCAGGATGATACTGGAACTTCTACTGCCAAGGTTGTTACCGACTGGAATCAAAGCCACTCCGACAATCCTGCAACTATCCAATACTCTGGTGAGGATGTCGCTAAACGTCTGACTGATCTTTCAAATGGCGAGTTTGATTTCCTAATCTTTGATAAAATCTCTGTTCAAAAAATTATCCAAGAGCGAGGTTTAGACTTGAACCTAGTCGACTTAGAAAGCAATGACAATCCAAACAACTACATCATCTTCTCAAGCGACGAAAAAGAATTTAAAGAACAATTTGACAAGGTTCTCAAAGAACTCTACCAAGATGGAACCCTTGAAAAACTCAGCAAAACTTATCTCGGTGGTTCTTACCTACCAGATCAATCTCAATTACAATAAGATATATTAAAAACGATTGGCTAATCCAATCGTTTTATTTAGTATCTGTTCGTTAAAGCACCTTTTACAAAAAATCAAAATAGTTTTTGACATCCTTGATATAACCATGTTTTTCATTGAGGCTGGCTAACAAATCTCTATTATGGCCTTGATAGTTGTCCTCACGTCGCAACTCTTCATACATTTCGATAAAAGGAAGGCCTTTTTCCTTGGCTGATTCTAACTCTGCTTCATAATCATAGGCAACCTTACGAAATTGGATATTGACCAATTCACCATTTTCAACATCAAGTAAGGCATACTGGGCACGGTGATTTTTCAGCCCTTTCCAGTTAAAATAAGGCATACCAATCGAACCTGGATTGATGATTTGTTGACCTTGGCTACCATAACGCAAGAGCTGTTTATGAACATGTCCATAGACGGCTACATCAGTAGTTTCATCAAGTAGCTGGTCAAATTTTTCGGTATCATTTTCAACCAGCAAATCACCACCATAATTTTTCTCAGGCAAATTATGTGAAAGAGAAAAGCGCAAGCCTTCGACTTCTTTCTTGGCTATCATAGGTAGCTTTCTCAACCAATCAATATGCTCGGGGTTTATGCGCTCCATCAGATACTGAGTCATCCTGAGAAACTGAATTTCTTCGGGATCTTCTAGACCATATTGCCCACTTAAAGCCTCTAAGACACAATCATCCCAGTTCCCTCGAACCGATGCTGTAATGGGTAGGTCTTTCAAAAGAGTCACCAAGTCATTTGCTCCCGGCCCAGGAAGAAAAATATCCCCCAAAAGCCAATATTCAGTCGCCCCCAAATTTTTTGCGTCCTCAAGCACTCCAGCTAAGGCCGTCGTATTGCCATGAATGTCTGATAAAATTGCAATCTTATGGTTCATTTTCTACTCCTTCTTTAGTGGATAGCTTTCAGTCTATCCAATTCACTCTTATAATTCTGTACTTTTCTTTATTATAGCATAAAATAGCATAAAATCGCTAGAAGATTTTATAATGGAAATATCCTCATCAACTTTCTCTTAAAAATATGTCAAAAATAGTTGACATTTTATTTTCAAAAGAATATACTATAGTCAAATATATGTGACACAATCTAAAAAGGAGGAAGCATGAATCGTGTGAAAGAATTCCGCAAGGAACTGGGCAAGTCCCAACTCGAACTTGCCAAGGATATCGGTGTCTCGAGACAAACCATCAATATGATTGAAAACGATAAATACAATCCCACCCTGGAACTCTGTCTCAATCTCGCTCGAAGCCTCCAAACTGACCTCAACAGTCTCTTTTGGGAGGATGATTGTTAAAAAGGAGAAGAAAAATGAAAAAAGAAACTATCACTGAAAAGCTCATCAAACGCACTTACGGTATTTCTGATCCACTGGACGAATACAAACGGCGCGAAGCTGACCGCATCGGAAATAAAGTCTTTATGATTCTCTTTTATCTGATGATTTTCGGAAATCTTATTCCACTCGTTCTAGCCTATAAATATCCTCAACTAGTGGCTCTAGTCTATCCTCCTCTGATTTTAGTGATTGCCCTCATCTCTGCTGGCTACGTCACCTACCAAATGCAAAAAACAGGGATTACAACTATTGAACCAGATATGTTGAGTGAGAAAGAAAATAAGCAACTACACTACCCTGGTCTTAAAGCAGGTTTGTTCTTTGGCCTATGGATGTTTTTTATAACCCCTCTTCTCAGTATACTTACTGGTGAAGGTCAGGACTATTTCCATTCTCTTCTCACTATAAGAAATGGTTTAGCAAGCATTTTCGGTTCTATCTTCTTCGGAGCGAGCATACAGTTCCTCATCTCCCGTCGCATTGCAAGAGCTAAAAAAGAGCAGGATAAGGATTAGGAGGAAACTCATGAAAAAAGAAAAGAAACAGTTACGTTATCCTGGTCTGAAAGCAGGTTCGATTTATGGAACAGTGATATTTTTTATAATTCCACTCATTGATACCCTAACAAGTGAAAATCCAAATTTTATCAGTTCTCTTCTAAATACAAAACATATTTTTAAAACTATACTGGGAGCTTTCTTTTTCGGAGTGATGGTGCATATTGTCGACTCACTTCGTATTGTAAGAGCTAAAAAAGACCAGGATTAGGAGGTGCCTTATGAAATCACTAGTAACTTTACTGACCTATCATCTTTTGTTTGCTTCTCTACTCATCTTCATCATCGTTTCAGGGAACTTGCCCATCTACGATATAATCCTCCTTCCAGTCTTTGTTCCAGCCCTCAATAAAGGACTGACTTATCTAAAGATCGACTCCCAAAAAACGCGCATACTCAACCTAGCACTATTCTTTATGATTCTATCTTTTCTATCCTTACTACAACTGACGCTCATTTCAAGCAATTGGAAATATTATATACTGCTAACTATCGCTATCCTTTCTTCTATTACTTATCTCTATTGTCTCTATCAATTCGTAAAAGAAACAAAATAACATCGTTCATTTAGGAGAAATTACCCATGAAAAAAGAACCCCTCTATGAAAAACTAATCAAACGTATCTATGGCATTTCAGGGCCACTTGATGAACACAAACGACGCGAGGCTGACCACATCGGGAATAAAGTCTTTATGATTCTCTTTTACCTCATAACTTTAGGCAATTTCATCCCCTTTGTCCTTGCTTATAAATATCCCCAAATGGTCGCTTTCGGATATCCAATCATTATTTTTCTGATTTCCTTGGTTTGTGCCTTCTATGTGCTCTCTCAAACCAAGAAAACGGGTATCACAGCCATCGATCCTGATATGTTGAGCCAAAAGGAAAAGAAACAGTTACGTTTTCCTGGTCTGAAAGCGGGTCTAATCTATGGATCAGTCATGTTATTTGGAATACCACTTCTTAATGTCTTGACGGATGATAGTAAAAATTATCTTAGTTCTCTTTTAAATACAGGACATTTTGTGACAACTATCGTAGCAACTTTATTCTTCGGATTGATCATGCAGAGCGGTGTCTCCCTTCGGATTCAAAAAGCCAAGGAAGATCAAGACGACGATTAGGAGGAAGCTTATGAAATCACTAGTAACTTTAATTCTCAGCCATATTTTGATCAGTATCTTTATGACAGTTTTCCTAGTTTATGGCCAAATTACGCGTCCTTTTCTGATTATCTTCCTCTTAGCCCTTCCTGTCTTGAACAAAGGACAAAGATTTCAGAAAATCACATCAAAAAAAATACGCCTCTTAAACTCATCTCTCTGCTTTATTCTCGTATCTCTCCCACAACTGATAACGAATTCTATGGATTGGAGATATCTACTATTTCTAACCATCTGTATTGTTTTTAGTCTAGTCTACTTCTATACTCTCTATCAACTCTTTAAAGAAGTTAATCAAAAACAATGTTATTAAGAGGTCCCTACCATGCAAAAAGAAGACTTAACAACTCGCTTACTTCGAAATTTCTTTCATATACAAGGGCCTTTTGATGAATGCCGTCAAGAGGTTATCTACAAGGCTTGCGCCCGTTCCATGGTCCAAATCTTTTACTCTTCCTTCATTCTCTTCCTATTCTATATTTTGTTCGGACGCTTTATAGAAATTGTTCGAAATGTTATGCCCTACATCTATTTTGGACTCATTTGGTTCATGAGTATAAAAACTCAAAGAGCCGTCCAAGAGCTTCATCTTGAAAAGGATGACAAATCAGAAATCATCTACAAAACCTACAGCAAACACCAAATAAAAGTTCGTAGTTGGTTGGTATTTATAATTATCGAGATTGGCTTATTTGCCCTGCTACTCTTTCATAAACTCTTCGTTCAGCAGATGCCCCTGTCAACTTTCTTGGAAAAAATCATCCAAACAGAGATAATGATTCCCTTACTTGTCTTTGGTCTTAGTATTGGAGCAATCTTTGGGACTATGGTCTACAGCTTCCTATCACTACATAAGGAAAAGTAAGAAACTGCTTGGATTGTTGGTTATAATAACTATCAACCTAACAGAAAGAACAACCCCCTAACACTTCTCAGTGCTAGGGGGCTTTTTTAGCTCCTTAAATACCGCATATATTCTACTAATACATAGACAAGGATTGTTAAACAAATGATCGTTTCGAGCAAAACGAAAAGATTTAGGACTGGAAACTGCAGGATGCCTTGGGCCATTTTCAATGAAGTTGCAGTGATGATAGTTGGGAAGGTTAGGGCTGAAAAAGCTGGTTGAAATCCCTGTTTTAAAATCCGTGGCAAACGACTGAGGACAAAGAAAAAGAAAGTCTGTGAGGCAAGGATCATGACTAGCAAAATCCAGCCATGAAGAGATGAACCTCCGATTCGAACGAGTGCTGCTAACAGTAGAGAAAAGGGAGCACAATAGATTCCTTCTTGCCCCAGTAAAGCCCGTGGCAATGGATTACTTTTCAAATCTTGATAAATCAGAGGATAAAGGAAAAGGGTTAAGGTAAATCCAAAAATCCAAGCGCCATAGGCAATCTCGACTATGCCCACCACTGGGTAGGTCAAGCTTGCTACTGCTATCCCCACATAAAGAACTGTCCAACTTGGCGTTGCGTTCGTTCTTGGTTTAGTCTGCACATAATTTTTAGTGAAGTAGATGATTAACCCTACATCCAGTAGAAAGGCAAACCACCACAGAGCTTGCGCTATGATACTCATACTCGTGGGTAAGATTCGCAGTAAGTAGGTTGATAAAATCATCCCTGCCATGGGAAAGGTCGCCATTCCCGATAATAGAGGAGCTTTCTTAAGTTCTTGCTGGCTTTCTTGCCAATCACTAAGATGACTGCATAAAAAATAAAACCATAAAATCAAGCCTGACAAACTAAAGACGTGCGATAATAGTGGAAAAATATCCAGGATGAGATTGCCTGCTCCAGCCAATCCCAATAAGCACCCTGAAAAGGCCAAGGGGAGTTTTTTCATGTGAACCTCCAATAGTCATGTTATTATCAGTATAGCATAAAAGCGCTTAAATGAAGGATAAAAAAACGAAGTTTAAAAAGATAAACCTCGTTTTTATTTTCTTTATTTTTAGTTTGTCGCTAGAATATGTCGCAGTTGCACTGCACTAGGAGAAACAATTGGCAAAAAGGCGCCTTCATTCCAACGACGTATGAAACCAGATGTCGATTTACTAAAATATCCTCTACCGCCACCAGCTTGTAGTTCTAACAAGAGACTTTGAGCAACAACATCAACAATATCAATTCGTAACTGGAATAGCTCACGCGGATTTCTAACGAAATAGGACTCTTCAGATAGTCCTTGATAGAGAGACTGTCGAATATCATCTAACTGTTCGACCTGATGCTGCCATTCTTCCTTCAAGACACCTCGTTTCCCCAATTCTTTTTCGACTTCTGAGAGTGAACGTTCAGCCAAACCAAAGGCTAGGCCAAATTGGTAGCCTAAAAAGGCTGGACGATTTTGCGCTAAAAATTGATGAGTATCCCTCGATAGAATCCACTCTTCCTTTAAAGATACCTTGTTAAAAGTCAGAGCTGCTGTATTTCCTCCTTGGAGAGAAACAAATTCCAAATCTTCGGAACGACTAAAGTTTTCTGCGTCCGATGGTACAGCTACTACGTAACTTTGACTCGGGTCATCTGCAAATCCTGCTACAAAAATAGTGAGGAAGCGATTCCTACGAGCATTGGTCACCCAAGGAAGTCGGCCTTTTAGGTAATAATTCCCATTTTCTTCAAAGATTCGAACATTTAGTTCTTCTAAGTCAGATAGATACTTGACTGCATTAGATAAGGCCGTAGCGCCTGCATATTCTCCTGATAAGAGTTTTTCCAAGTAAACTTCTTTGAAATAAGCATTATCAGTATGAAGAATATTGTCTATTAAAGTTCGTTGACCCCATGAGATAAAGGAAGCTGTTAAGGAATGTTGAGCGAGTTCAGCAAGGATATCGATAACATCTTGATCATTTCCACCTAGCCCACTAAGAACTTTGGAAACCCCTACACGAAAGGCTCCTTCTGCAGCAATTTTCTCAATCAGTTCTTCTCCAGCTTGACATGATTTTTTGTCAATTTCATCAGCGTGCTGGTCTAACCAGCTTAAAAATTCTTCTGAAAAAATCCCATACTTTGTCCTCCTCTTATGCATAAGATTGTAATTCTGGATTAATTGGTGTATTAGCCAGGTTATTAGCATAATTACAGAGGGTTGCCAAACTAACACCAAGAACGACATCTAGGGCATTTTCATGCGTGTAGCCAGCTTCAAGGAATTCACTAAGAGCCTCATCTCCTACGCGCCCTTTGGTATTGATGACTGCCAAGGTAAACTTAGCTAGGGTATCCAGCTTAGGATCGCTTTCGATTGGAGTGCGATTGCGAAGGGCTTGGAGTAGGTCATCATTCATCTGGATTTGCTTGATAGAAAAGGCTGTGTGACCAGCGACGCAAAAGGCACAACCATTGGTTACAGCTGCCGTGATTTGCACCACTTCTCGCTCAACAGGTGTTAGACTATTGCGACGGTTAATAGCTCCAACAGTTCGGTAAGCTTCTAGGGCTGTTGGGGCATTGGCCAAAAGACCGATAAGATTTGGAATATAGCCATTGTTATCCTTTTGTACCGTTTCAAGAACTTCTTTAACTTCTGCTGGTGCTGATTCTACTGTGTGGATAGTAAATGTTGTCATAAGGGGACCTCTTTTCGTTTTGTAATTGAATGGTTTCTGCGAAAATCTTACGAAATCTCATCAGCCTATTGAACAAATCCTTGTCTTGATTGATGACTCATTAGCTTTTCGTTGACAATAAGTCTAACACAGAATCTATACCTTGCATAATATATATTTTAAATTGCACTGATAAAAAATTTTTATGAAAACAAAAAAAATCACACCAGATGTGTGATCATAAACGTTAATTTATCTGATGCTTGTTTCTTAAAACTAAGATGGACTCTACTAGCAAGCAGAAGATAGCCAGACCGAAACCAGTAAATACACCAAAATATTCTGTGATAGAACTCATTAGAAAAACAGAGGCAGAAAAGGCCAAGGTAGAGACAACTTCGATAACAGAGTAAACATTCACAAGTTCCTTCTCATCAACCGATTCCTGTAATAATACGCTCTCAGGAACTTCCTTAATCTGAGATAGAAAACCAATTACTAGAGATAGGAATAGAAAAGCAGGTGGATTTGGAAATAGTAATATCAACAGAGTTACTAGTGCTGTCGATAACAAAGAAAAGGTCATAGTTTGATACTTATAGGTAACAACTTTCTCGGCTAGACGGAAGATAATAGCTCCTCCCAAGATAATCCCCAAGGAATAGGCCGTATTGACGTAGCCCCAATAGCTTTCTGACTGATGTAAAATTTCAGTCACAAAAACAAGTAAAACAGAAGATACCCAGATAGCATTAGCTTGGATTTCTAAGAGATTAGTCTGGACAATAAAGCGTAATCTTGATTTTTCAACCACCAGCCGCCAACCTTTTGTGAGCGTCTCAAAACTCGTTTCAGAGGACAACTCTTCTTTTTCTACAAGTGGCAAAGCAACCATCAAAATCGTAGAAATTGTAAACAAGGCTAACACAATGAGCAGGCTAGGCTTCATTCCCAGACTCGCAAATAAGAAGCCTCCTAAGCCCCAACCAACTAGCTGTACACTTTCACCACTCATTGAGATGGCTGCATTCGCTTTAGCTAAATCTCTTGCATAGCTTGGAACAATCGCATAGGAAACAGGTGCTGCAAAACCATCCAAAATGGAGATTAAAGTGACAATAGCATATAAAAAAGAGAGGGAAATAGTTTCAGATTGCTTAAGTAGAAAAACCAAAATGGCTAGCAGAATCGTCTTACCAAATTGAGTCAAGAAAAGAACACGATTTAAAGCTAATTTCTTCGTTACTAATGGAACTAAGAAACTGGCTAAAAAGGAGGATAGACCTATCAGAATTGGCACTAGGGAGGTTGAAATGACCGAACCAGATAAGACAAACACATTTGCAATCACAACAACTCTAAAAAAGACATCTGCTAGATTCGCTATTCCTTGTGAAATCACTAATTTTTGAATATCTTTTGACATAAACACCTCCTGTTTATTTCTCTTTCGCATATAGATGAAACAAGATATACCAGAACAAAAAAAGATTTATGCTGACTATTATACAATAAATAATAGTGCAAATAAAGGACATCATTAAAAATGTACTATTGAATTTCATTCATCTTAGGACATAAAACAAAAGACTAGCCCTAGAAGTGAAAAAAAGCCAGCATCTCACAAACAGATGCTAGCATTTTCATTAAATGGAAAGATCAATCTTATATTATTTATCAAAATACTTCTTAGTCTCAGCAATAACAACTGGCGACAAGGCTAAGAGTGCAATCAAGTTTGGCAGAGCCATAAGAGCATTGACAATATCCGCAATGACCCAGACCATATCCAGCTCGATAAATCCTCCCAGCAAGACCATAGCAACAAAGACCACACGATAAAGCCAAATAAAACGAACGCCAAAGAGGAACTCAAAGCATCGCTCTCCGTAATAGTTCCATCCCAAAATCGTGGTAAAGGCAAAAAGTACTAAAAAGATTGTTAAAAGAGCTGGGCCAAAATATGAAAAGACTGTTGAAAAGGCTGACTGAGTCAAGGCAACACCATTCAAATCACCGCTCCAAACCCCAGTCACCAAGATTGTCAAACCAGTCAGGGTACAGATAATCAAGGTATCAATAAAGGTTCCTGTCATGGAAATCAACCCCTGCTCTACCGGTTCGTTGGTCTTAGCTGCCGCAGCCGCAATGGGAGCTGAACCCAAGCCAGACTCGTTTGAGAAAACTCCACGCGCCACACCATTTTGAATAGCAGTTCGGATACTGGCTCCTGCAAAGCCTCCTACTGCAGCCACTGGACTAAAAGCTGATGTAAAGACCAAGGCCAAAGTTGCAGGGATTTTCTCGATATTAAAGAAAATAACTGTCAAGGTTCCCAAGATGTAGACAATAGCCATAAAGGGAACAACGGTGGTTGAAACCTTAGAAATAGACTTAAGTCCACCAAAAACTGCGATCCCTACGAAAATAGATAAAACAAGTGCAGTAATTGTCGGATCAATACTAGCCGTATTTTGCACGGATTCTGTAATGGAATTCACCTGGGTAAAAGTACCAATCCCTAAAAGTGCAACTAGTACTCCAGCTACAGCAAAGAAGATTGCAAGAGGACGCCACTTTTCTCCCATCCCTAGAAGAATATAGTGCATCGGTCCTCCTGCTACCGCACCATGATCATCCTTGGTTCGATATTTGATAGCAAGTAGTCCTTCTGCATACTTGGTTGACATTCCAAAGAAAGCAGCTACCCACATCCAAAAAAGAGCCCCTGGTCCACCAACCTTGATAGCTGTTGCCACCCCGATGATATTTCCCGTACCAACAGTTGCTGCTAGGGCTGTACACAAGGCAGCAAAGCTCGAAACATCACCATGTCCCTTGTCTTTGGTAAAAATAAGCTGGAAGGCCTTAGGGAGACGCAAAATTTGTAAGAGTCCTAAACGAAGAGTCAAGTAAATCCCTGTACCAACCAATAAGATCAAAAGGGGTGGTCCCCATACCAGAGCATCCAGCTCTTTCAGCAAATTTAACATACCATTCTCCTATCTATTCAACCCCAAAAGAAAGAGCACATGTTAAAAACATGTACTCTGGAATGCATCGATAAATGCCAAAAAGCGCTCTATCATTGCTCTGTCCTTTTACCTGAGAGTTTGAGCAGTTGCCTGCCTTGCCCCTTCGGTGCCTTTACGGTCTCTCCAGAGTTCCGTCCATTTACAGTCATGAAAAATCAAACGATTTTCCACTTCTATTAAACTTCATTCGGTGTTGTATTTAATTTTTCTTATTTTACAAGAAAAAACAGAACTTGTCAATTGTTTTCAGAAAATTTTATTCATATTTTTATTATTTTCGCATTACTGAAAGTTCTATAATGAAATTAGCCACCCAGACCTCCTAAAAATTAGATGGTTCAACTAGCTTATAGCTAGTACTCGATTTCATTTGATAAGAGGCTTGATGCTGTTAAGCTGGCGAGCCAAGTCTAAGACTAGCCTTGGTTTAGCTGACGAAACAGCTTCAAGGGTTCCTATTGTCAAATGAAAGCTCTTATAGGCATAAGAAAACACCTCTGTGTTAT
>NZ_KV807743.1:0-13352 GCF_001812125.1 Streptococcus sp. HMSC071D03 | reverse complement strand
AAGCTCCTCAAACTATCCACACTGAAATCAAGCGTGGGACAGTCCTACAATATGTTGGAAAGGGGCGCTTTAAAGAAGCTTACTCTGCTGACTACGCTCAACAGTCTTATGAAAGTGCTGGCATTAAAAAATCATCACACATCACGCAAGGGAATCGCTATATCAAACAGGCTTTGACCATATCGGGATTGATTGCAGCACATTCTAATACTCTTCAAAAATCTCTTCAAACCACGTCAGCTTCGTCTTGCCGTACTCAAGTACATCTTGCGGCTCGCTTCCTAGTTTGCTCTTTGATTTTCATTGGGTATAAGAATCATTTCTCCACCAAGCAGACTTATCAAATAGAAAAGGCGCTAGGACTGAGGAAACAGTTCTAACGCCAAAACTAAAAAAATTTCAATTACAGTATAGCACAGGAGGTGATTTTTTGCGCTTTTTACTGTTTTTATTCATTATAAGATTGTAGGGATCTAACCTATGACCTAGGCTTTACGAGTGCCTTGCTCTACCAACTGAGCTAAATCGGCGATTACACTTACAGTATAGCACTATAAGAAAGGATATCAAGGGATTCTTAACCCATCTTTTTAATCAAAATCTGACAAGGATTTTGAGGCCCCCAAAGTTGTGGAAAAATCTCTAATTTTTTAAAGCCAAGACTGCGATAAAAGACATTTGTTCGATCATAATCTTTATTAGAGCCTTCTGCTACTGTTTTCACTTGTAAATAATCAACGTTTTTGCGAGCTTCACTTTCTAAAGTAGCAAGCAATTGACTCCCAATCCCTCTACCTTGATGAGCTTTTTTTACACCGAGACAATCAATCTCTGCACAATCTTCACTGGAATAGGACAAGCTCACAAAGCCAAGCAAATCACTCTCCTGAAAGGCGGTCCACACTTGCAAGTCCTTGGCTCCTTCGATGTAAGCTTGCGTGCTTTCTGGTATTCCAAACCATTCTGGCAAATCCTTTAAAATCTCAGCGACAACTGCCATTTTTTGATCCTCATACTTGACTTCTTTAATTACAAACATCATAAGTTCCTTTCTTGATTTTAGTCTTACTTTACCACTTACGAACCCGCACTTTCATAGGCATCCAAGCCCCTGTCCCAGAGTTTGAGGGAAATAACAAAGAAAACAAGGGAAATCAGAATCAAACCACCAATATTAAAGAAGACATCCTTGTCCTGCAAGAAATAGCTGGCAGGATAGTAGGCCGTAAAGGCGAAAGGAACGATAAAGCTGATCAACCATCGAAGAAATGAATTGTAAATGGAAATCGGGTACTTGGCAAAATCATTAAACATATAGAAAATGTAAATCATGGCACCTGACTGCTTGGTCCAAAAAGCGATGCTGGCTGTTGCGATTTTCAAGGAAGTATAAATCAAGGTCGCAAAAGGAATACAGACTAGGAAAATTAGGAATTTTGGAAAAGTCCAAGCAATGCTGGTCACCGTTGTCGCTAGGAGAATTCCACCAACCAAGAGTTCGCCCAAGGCATCAATCTGAAAGGTCTCAACAAGGATATGGAAGAGAGGGTTGATGGGACGAGTCAGATACTTGTCAAACTCCCCTTTTCGAACTAGTCGTTGACCTAAAGCCCAGAGATTGTCAAAAAAGAGATGGTCCAATCCCTTGGGAATCAAGGAAAAACCATAGATAAAGGCTATCTCTTGAAAGGTCCATCCTTCTAAGGATGGGATATGTTGAAAGATGACATTGAGAAACAAGAGGTTCAGGCCTTGAGTCAGAAAGACTCCCAAGACACCAACCACAAAATCCACCTTGTATTCCATGATTTGCTTGATGTATTGTCTGATAAAAATCAGATGCATGCGTTGATATTTTTTCATACTAACCTCCCTGAATGGTGATAAATGACTGGACTCGTTTCCAAATCAACTGAGACAAGCCCACCATCACTATAAGCCAGAAAAACTGAAGCAAAAGTGCTTGAAGAATCTGACTGGTATCGTATTTCCCAACGATAATCATGACAGGAGTGTAAATCAAGGATGAAAAAGGCAAGAAGGACAGAATATCTGAAACAACCTTTGGAAAGAAAGCCAAGGGAATCAAACTGCCAGACATAAAGGCCACTATTGAAGTCTTGAGTAGATTGGAACCCCATAAATTTTTAAATACAAAGGCTGAAAATCCAAAGCAGATATTAAAGAAAAAGTTAATCAGATAAGCCAGAGTTAAGCTAAAGAGATAAAGGACAGTTAATCCCAGCACTTCTACAATACCTTGCCCAGATAAGATTTTCATCAAAACAATGACACTTAAAAATGGCAGTCCAACAGAGATAAAAATCAACCACTTGGAGCCAAGTTCGGTGAAAAGGTAAGAGGCCGCAAAATGCACTGGTCTCAGCAAGCGCATGATAATAGAGCCATCCTTGACCTCCTCCCCAATCATAAAGGAGCTATCAGACCTGGTCAAAAGATTGGTCACAAAACTCATGATGATGTAGAGGGTGATATCTGCCATACTGAAGCCCTGAATCAAAGGCTCCTGGGAGGAGTCAAAGACTGCCTTCCAGAGATAGAAAGCGACAAAAGCCCCCATGACATCACCAATCCGATAAAGTAGAAAGTTGACTCGATAGCTAATCAGCTCCTGAACTCCTGCATTGATAAAGGGTTTATAACGTCTCCACAATTTGACCATCTTAGAGCTCCTTTCGATAGAAGCGACGGATAATATCCTCAATATCCGTATCTACCATCTTCAAATCACGGACTTCAAAATCAGACAGGGTTTGTTTAATAATATCAGCTGATTGGTAGCGGGAACTATCGAATTCAATATTGAGAGTGTTTCCTTGTCTATCAATGGTCATATCCGAAAAACCTTCATAGTGAGAAAGGAGATGACTTTGACCTGGTACCAGTTCAAAAGAAAGAGTCTTCATCTTGCCAAATGTTTCCTTGAGCTGGCTAACCGTTCCATCAAAAATCTCCTGCCCCTTGTCAATCATAAAAATCCGATCACAGAGTTGCTCAATATCACTCAAATCATGAGTAGTCAAGAGAATAGTTGTCTCTTCCTCTTGATTGATCTGGGTAATAGCACGTCGAATGTTATCCTTGACCGACACATCTAAACCAATAGTCGGCTCATCTAAAAAGAGAACTTTGGGATTGTGAAGCAAGGAAGCCGCAATATCCGCCCGCATCCGTTGACCTAGTGAAAGAGTCCGCACAGGATCCTTGATAAATTCCTTCAAATCCAAGACTTCATTCAAAAAGTCCATGCGCTTATGAAAGAGCGAGTCTGGCACATCGTAAATTTCTTTTAAGACAGTATAAGTCTCTTGTAGGGCCAGATCCCACCATAGCTGGGTGCGTTGTCCGAAAACGACTCCAATATCCTTGACATAATCTTGACGATTATCCTGAGGAATCTTGCCGTTAATACGACAAAAACCAGTTGTCGGTTTCAAAATCCCAGTCAGCATTTTGATGGTTGTCGACTTCCCAGCACCATTTGCTCCGATAAATCCTAAAATCTGCCCTTTTGGAACTTCAAAGGTTAAATCCTTGACTGCTTCAAAGGTCTGCTTTTCAGGATGAATAAAGGAGCGCAAAGCTCCCTTCAAGCCCGGTTCCTTGACTGTCTTCACAAAATTTTTCTGAAGATGTTCCACTTCTATCATTGCCATATCTATCTCCCTTTAGTAAGAAACAACATTGTATTTTTGACTACAAATATTCTAAATCCTTACTTTCTACACCTTCTCAATATTATTACAGAAGGATTTATACCAACCTATTATAGTCCAATAAAAAAAGGAATGCAAGCGTTTGCTTATAGATTATGAATTTAGAGATTTCTCTCTTAAAATGAAACTTTTAATCAAAAATTCTGGTTTAAGAGTTTCCTTAAAACACCAAAAAAGCAGCCTTCTTTTTCAACATAAGGAAAGAAAGCCCTAATAACACCCTATTATAGTGCAAATGTCTACGGAAAACAAGTGTTAATTTATATCGAAAATTTTTATCCCTAAGAAAAGATAAAAAGGTGATGCTGCATCACCTCCCTCTACCAAGTTAAGTCTTCAATCATGCTTCTTACTTGTGAATCAAGAGTCTTATCCTTCTTCAGTTCTCCAACCAAAGTCTGAATCTGCCGGACTAGATTTGGATCATTGTCATTATAGCATCGATGAAGCATCCAGATGTTATGCACAGTTGGACTTTTTAGAACTGACTCCATCAATAATTCCTCATAGCCTTGATGATAAAATCGCTCCACAAAGTGAACCAACTCACCTGGAGCTCCAAAATCTACTTCTGGATGCTTGGAAATAAAGTCTAAGACGGGGTCAACCAAATCAAAGGTTTGAGGGTAAGCCTCCATGGCATCTACAATCTCGTCTGCCAACTCAAATTCTTGGTCTTCAGTAATTGCATCATGCAAAGCAACTAACATATCATCTTTAGTAAGCATCTGATTTTCCTTTTCAACTTTTCCATATCATTATTCGTTTTTGAACTTCTTCTTCACTCATCAAACCTTGTTCGTAAGTAGTTTTCCAACTCCTTTTGGGATAACACACTAGAAAGCTCAAACACATACTCATAGCCTTCATCACAAAAGAAAACCTTCTCTTCAGCTGGAAACCATTTCCGAAGCCAGATAATATAGGAGGCATAATCTTGTAACCTGTTCGTTGAATCAAAGTAATCAATCACAAAAACATTTTTCTTGCTACTCAGTGAACTTTCCAAGGTAAGCTGTGGACTTTGATAATCCCAAGAAAGCGAGTAAGCTTTTTCAGGATTCGTCCTTTCTCTGATCAAAATACCTGGGAACTTTTCTCTCAAAGCAGTACAAAAAGCTTGTAAATCTAGGAATATGGGGTCTTTACTCTCAATAAAGACAAAATCAGCAGTACTCATCAGTCTCTCTCCTTCTTTTTAAAACTGAAAACAGACCTTAACCATCAATGGCAAAATTCTCCAGACTCTCAAATGCCTGTCCCTGATAGTTAAAAGAAAAGATATGAATATCATCAAAAGTTTGATCACAGTAGGTTACTGTTTGCCTCTCTGGCTCGATGATAGGTTTACCCAATTTTTCAGTAGCTTCTTCATCTGTGAAATACCCGTAAAATTCTTGTAAATGAGGCAGTATAAAGGCAAGAATACGAGACCTGTTTTTATGGTAATTGGATGCAAGCAACTGAGCTTCCACCTCAAAATTCCCATTTGGTTTTTCTTCCCAAGCTACAAGAACATCATCTACTCCATATAGGTAGGCTTGCAAGGACTGATCGAATATCATGGCTATCTTTCCTTTCACAAGTACTGTAAGATTCTCACACCTAAACATCGAAAAACCTATAATCGCTAGCAATCCAATGCCAACAAGCTTTCCAAATGAATCTAGTGTAGCTAAAACTGCAATTAAAGCATCATCAATATATGCTCCGGAGGTTTCATGAATTCCAAACAACTTTGCAAATCAGTTAGAATTTCTGCCGTAAGAAAAGATTTTTCATCCTTATTTATAACCTCCCTTACTTGAATCATTATTCTCCTCCACCATTTCAATCCAAGAATCAAAATACTGCTCCATAAAATAGGTCTGCTCTGCAATCAAACCTTTATTAACCTTCTCATCCAAGGGCGCTAAAACCCACTTGTCTTCTATATCATCACGACGTCGAATGATAGCAACCAACTTTCCAGTAAAGACTTCCAAAGGCTGTTGCTGGTCATGGGAAACAATATAAACATCTTGCTCTTCGCCATCTCCCCCCATCAGTTCAGGTATGTAGCCATAGTTAATCGGATAGACATTCCCAAAAGAATCTTCAAACCCCACCGGCCGATCAATGACACCACTAAATATTCTCTCTTTGAATTTCATCTTTTCATTGCCTCCGTATGACATTTCCTAGATTCATTATACAAGAAAAATCCCGCCGTAGCGAGATTTTCTATCTATAGCCTAATTAAGCTTTACCTTCTGAACCGAATACGTCGATACGTTCTTCAACTGATGCTTGGATAGCTTTTACACCGTCAGCCAAGAATTTACGTGGGTCGAAGAGTTTCTTCTTGTCGTATTCTGCTTCGTTTGCTTCGTAGTCACGAGCAAATTTACGAGTTGCGTTAGCGAATGCGATTTGGCATTCAGTGTTAACGTTAACTTTAGCAACACCAAGTTTGATAGCTGCTTGGATTTGCTCATCAGGAATACCTGATCCACCGTGCAATACGATTGGGAATCCTGGTACAGCTTCAGTCAATTTTTGCAAGTGGTCAAGGTGAAGACCTTTCCAGTTTGCTGGGTAAGGACCGTGGATGTTACCGATACCAGCTGCCAAGAAGTCGATACCAGTTGCAACCATTGCTTTAGCGTCTTCAATTGGAGCCAATTCACCGTCACCGATGATTCCGTCTTCTTCACCACCGATAGTTCCAACTTCAGCTTCTACTGATACACCATTTGCGTGAGCAAATTCTACAACTTTACGAGCTTTTTCAAGGTTTTCTTCAACTGGAAGGTGTGAACCGTCAAACATAACTGAAGTATAACCAACTTGAATACACTCAAGTGCATCTTCGTAGTGACCGTGGTCAAGGTGGATAGCTACTGGTACAGTGATACCCATTGATTCAACAAGGTTAGCGATCAAGTTGCGAGCAACTTTGTAACCACCCATGTATTTAGCAGCACCCATTGAAGTTTGGATCAAAACTGGAGCTTGTTTAGCTTCTGCTGCGCGCAAGATAGCTTGAGTCCACTCAAGGTTGTTTGTGTTAAATCCACCAACTGCATAACCGTTGTCACGAGCTGCTTGGACAAATTTTTCTGCTGAAACGATTGCCATTTTATCAGGCCTCCTGTATATTTTTATGGGACATCCCATTTACATTGTTCATTTTATCACTTTTTAGCAAAAAAAGCTAGTTTTTCCCGTAGTTTCGATTGAATTTCTTCTATTTTTAGATATGTAAACCTTTTCCCACTTGGTCTAATCCTTGTTCTGAGGCAGATTCATGTAAAATGCCAAGTGGTCGTTATATCTTTCGAAACGATAGTAGATTTCTTCGTTTTCCAATAAACTTTTGACGACGAAGAGTCCCAAACCAGCTCCCTTGCTTTGTCGACTAGAGGACGTGAAGGATTGTTCAAATTTATCTTGTTCCTCAGGTGTACAGGCGTTCTCTATAAAGACCCAATCATCTTTTGATCCAATTTTTAAATAACCACCTTGAACAGAGTGTTTCACAGCATTACTGATAAGATTGGAAAGAATCAGCTTTAGTACTGAAGAATTTAGATAAGTTTGTTGGTCAGTCAGTTGATTTTCTACAGTGATTTTTCTCTCTTTGGCTAATAAATCATAATCCTTTAAGAGAAAATCTGTCATTTCAAGAAGGTTGATTTCTTCTTTCCTATCTCGCAATTCTTGCACTGAAGAAAGAGATAGGATTTGCTGGACATGGTGACTCAAATCATCCACGATACCCAAAGAAACTCCCAGGTAATGGTCACGATCTTTATAGCGTCCAATATTGGCTTGCATATTTTCCAGAAGAATCTTCAGACTAGCTAGAGGTGTTTTCAGTTCGTGGGAAGCACCTCGTAAAAACTCAACCTTCATCTTTTCCAGCTGGAGAATGGCCTCGTTTTTCTCATGCAAATCTGCAATCACAGTCAAGAGATGCTGATAAAGGCTGTTGATTTGTTCTTTAAGATCGCCAATTTCATCCTTAGAATCCACGCGCAACCTCACTTCTGCATCCAAATCCATCATCCGTCGAGTCACTCGTTTGATTTCCAAAATAGGAGCAACAATGGTTCTAGCATAGATAAAGGCGATGAGGAGCGAAATGATGAAAGACGCTAATAAAGTATAAGGCAGAAATTGAAGACTGATGTTTTCTGCTTCTTTCTGCAAATCCATAGAAGCTAAAAACTGTAAGGTCATCGTCTGACCATCCTTAGTTTGAACCTCTCTTTCCTCGATAACCAAGGAGGCCGTTTGTCGTTGTTTATCAATGGGAAGATTATCATTGACCTCCAACTTATCCTGAGTCATCTCTCCCTTAACAGCTCCCTTAATATCACTGCTTTTAGAATAAAGTTCAAGGACTTCCTGAATAGCTTGACTATCTTTGCCTTGGAGGGACTGGGCAATTTCTGTAGCCTTCAGTCCGATACTCTCCTGACGGTGACTGAGATAGGTCGGAGGAAAGAGGAAATAGATGGCCAAATGCAAACAAATGACCAAGGTAGAAAATACCGAGAAGGTATAGATAAAAATTTTTTTAAATAAACCTGAACGTCTCATTTTCTCTCCAATTTATAACCAACATTGCGCACGGTAAGAATACAATCTAAATCCAATTTTTTCCGTAGTTCCTTGATATAGACATCGATCACTCTGTCAAAAGGGATCTCATCTGTCATCTTCCATACAGCATCGATAATCTGCGACCGTGTTAAGGCTCGACCTTCATTTTTAACCAGATAGTCTAAAATTTCCAGTTCTTTTGCATTCACTGCGACCTCTTGACCAGCCACTTTGGCGCTATAGCTGTCAAAGTCTACCTCGGTGTCTCTATAGGTAAAAATACGACCAGTATCATAATAACGTTTAAAGATGGCATCCACTCGTACTTTTAACAAAGATAGAGAAAAAGGCTTTTCCAAATAACCATCTGCTAATGCAGCAAAGGCACTCATCTTATATTCTTCGTCCTGAAAGGCTGTTAACATGAGGACTGGAACTTGACTAGACTTACGGATTTCTGACAAAACCTCTAAACCATTGAGTTTAGACATTTGAATATCTAAGAGAACCAAGGCAACTTGATGGTTCGAAAATTGCTCTAAAGCTTCTTGACCATCTGCAGCCTGAATCGTTTCATAGCCACAATCCGTCAAATAATCACTAATTCCCTCGCGGATCATGTCTTCATCTTCTACAATTAGAATTTTCATATAAATCCTTTTCTATCAAAAATGCTACCTATATTATATCTCATTTGAATGAGAATAGGTAGCATGTTTTTTATTCACTATCCAACAAGAGTTCTTTTGGTTGTTTAAAGAGGAGATTACTTGAAGCAAGTGCCATAACTAGTACCACTAGAACTAATCCAAGTACAAAAACGATAGCAAAGTCAGAAGATTGAATGGAAATATCCAGACTTGAAAGTGTCTTGCTAAAGCCGTCCACTTCTGCACCACCACCAAGATTAGAGGCTTGGGCTGCCTTACTAGCTTGCTTAGCCACATCTGATGTGACATTTGCAAGCACTGTATTTCCAATGGCACGAGCAGTATAGTTAGCTAAGAAGTAAGCTGAAATTAGTGCTGGAATTGCAATCATAACTGCTTCTGTGATAAATTGTCCTAGAATACTTGCTTGTTTTAGACCAATTGAAAGGAGAATTCCAACCTCTTTACGACGGGCGTTAATCCATAGTGTAAGTAAGAGAGCAAGTAGTAGAACAGAGAAGCTCAAGCTACCCCAGAAGAGAAGATTAGCCATCTTGTACATGCCTGAAATAGATTGTTCAAGGGCAGGATAGTTAGATGAACTCTTAATCAAGCTATACATCTTCCAGTTGATACCGTTGATAGACCCTAATTCTTGCATGACACTATCTAGGTTCTTATCTCCAGCTACAAAGAAGGTAGCATCTCCATAAATAGCTGTATCTTCTGTATAACCATAGAGTTGGGCTGCTGTGTGAATATCTGTGATAGCTGTATTCTCATAGAGTTCTTGTGAGTAGGTTACAGCAGATTTGTTGTGTCCATCAAAGAGTCCTTTAATCGTTACTTCTACTGTTTCCTTGGCTCCTTTTTCATTATCGGCATCGTATATATTGGAGTTGAGTGTGACCCTGTCTCCTACCTTCCATCCATGCTTTTCTGCCAAATCTTTATGCATGAGAATCTGGTACTTGTCGTTATTGGTTAAATGCTCACCTTCAACCAGTTTATAAGAGCCTGATACAAACTTATCTTCCTTAGAAGAGTCGTTGACACCTGTTATCATCAAGCTACTTCCAAAACGTTGAGCTCGATCAGCCGTTAGATTTTTCTTGGTTTCAGGTGTCTCAATCAATTCGTAGCCTGTTAAATCACCGATAGCATTAATCCGTTTGATGTAAGATTCGATGGCCTTATTTTCAGTAATTTTTTTAATATCTTCACCCTTGATATTCCCTGCACCACGTGGAGTTCCTTGGTTGACCCTACGGTTGATTTGCATGGAGAAACTATTGGTGATATTTTTAAAGGTTTCTTGAGAAGCCTTGGCTGTCGCACCCTTGATAGACAAGCCGACCAAACTCAAACTAGCCATCAAGAGAATGATAAGAAAGATCACAAGCGACTTAAAAAATTTTCTTGTGACATAGGCAAATGCGTTGTGTAACATAAGATTCCTTTCTAGATTTACTTCAGTTTTTAATATGTTTAAAAGTTTTAGTTACTATTTTTTCTTGTTTCAGTCAGTTTCTTATCCTTCAATTCAAGTGTAATATCTGACGCCTGTGCTACTTCCTTGCTGTGGGTCACAACGATCACACACTTGCCTGTTTTCTCAGCGAGAGATTTGAGAAAATCGATGATATCCCCAGCAGTCTTAGGATCTAGGTTTCCTGTTGGTTCATCTGCTAAAATCACTGGCGCCTCAGATACAAGACTACGAGCAATGGCAACCCGTTGTTGCTGTCCACCTGATAATTGGAGAACATTCCGCTTGATCTGACTTTCATCTAAACCAAGTTCAAGAAGGGTATCTTTGCTAGCTTTTTTATTAACCAAGCGGATATTTTCCAATGGAGAAAGATAATCAATCAAATTATAGTTTTGGAAAACCAAAGAAATATGGTGCATTCGGTGATAAGAATAACCTTGTTCACGAATATCCTTGCCTTCGAATAGGATAGCACCTTCGACTGGGCTATCAAGTCCTGCTAATAGAGATAAGAGTGTTGACTTCCCAGCTCCTGATTCTCCGATAATACTATAAAACTTGCCTGGTTCAAAATCGTAATTGATTTTATATAATACAGCTTCTGCAGTGTTCTTGTAACGATAAGTCAGATCTTGTAATTGTAGTAAAGTCATGATTTCTCCTTTATTAACTAATAGATGATAAAATTTCCTTAGGTGATTTTCTAAATAAAAATAGGAAACAAAGTGCAACTGACAAGCAACTAATGATAAGTAGGAAGATATAAGATTCTCCAAATGATAAAAGACTTGTTGAAAGATTCGTTGCTTTTGCTAGCGTATCTTGTAGGGCAGCTTGGTCGCCACTTGCTAGTACAGTTTTTAAAAGATAGGAAGTAATGGCATTTCCTGCAAGAAATGCTGGTAGAATTGCTGCCAATGAAACCAGAATGACTTCTAGACAGAATTGGCTATAGATTGCTCCTTTTCCCTTACCTAGCGCCAATAAAATACCAACCTCGTAAACTCGCTCTCGTAACCAAAGGGACAAGACCAAGACCAGAGCTCCTACACCAGCAATCATAATGCCATAGAGGAAAATTTGGAGGAAGGTTTGGAAGGTCGAAACGGAATCCTTGATTTGTTCAAAGGCCTTATTTTCCTTTTCAACTTGGAAACCTTGGTTTTCAAGGGATAACTTTTCAACCTCTTGAATGATGCTATCCATATCTTTGGGATTTTCTAGATAGAAACGAGCGGCAGTAACTTGAGCTTCCTTATTTCCAAGAAGAGTTTGGCTACTTTCGTAGTCTGTATAGACCGTGTTTTCACTAAAATCTGAGCTAAGACCAGTGAATTTTTCTTGCTTCTTACCTGAGAAAATACCTACGATTTCATAGTCTAGCCTTTGTCCACTATTTCCTTCTACTTGACCAAGATTTAAGCTAATCTTATCTCCTACTTTTAGATTGTTTTTATTTGCTAAATCTTCATGGATTAAGATTTTTTTGCTATCTCCTTTTTCTAAATGCCTTCCTTCTTTAAGGGTAAAGGCAGAGCTAGTAAAGGAGACATCCTTAGAGGAATCTTCTAAAGCTATCAAACTGATGAGATTTTTTTCAGCCTCTGTCAAATCATCCCTTTGAATACTTTGTTCTCCAGTAACGACTTCTTTATCCGTCAACTTGGCTATTGTCTCAAGCTCTGGGGAAGGATTTTCAAGACCATTTATTTTTTTTAGGTCATCTAGTTGAGACAGTTGAAAGGTCTGTTCTGCTTCTATTCTTTTAATAGAAAAAGACGTATTCAGTGAGCGATAGAGATTATTTTCTACTGTTTTGTTGGACTTCATGAGCGTCAAACAAGCCGATATTCCAGCCAATAAGACAAATAGAATCAAGAATAATATGAGACTTCTCAGTCGTTTTCTGCTGACGTAAGCCCAGGCTCTTTGAGTGGGATTCATATAGCACCTCCATATTTGTAAGACTATTATAATATCCAAATATGAAATGTTTATGAAATAAGAAAAATTTTTGAAATAAAATAAGCCAGTATTTCTACTGACTTTATATTTATAAATCCCCCAGATTAAAACAGAGAAAATGCAGCAACTAAACCAGACAGGATGTTAGCTAGTGCATGTATGATCCAACTTGTTAAAATGGAGCCTCCAGCTTTCTTTTCATTAACAAAACCAAGATAAGCTGCTATTGCTCCAGTAAAAAATATAATGAAAAAAGTGACTTCTAAACTTACTACGGAAGCAAATAATACTCCATGAAGCAATCCAAAAGCGATAGCCTGTATCGTATTTGCAAAGACAAACGGCATGTGATTTGCCATTCGTTTCAGTAGAAATCCTCTAAATAGCAGTTCCTCTGGCAAAGATGTTTGCAAAATACTGTAAATTAGAATACTTGGTAAAGCCCTATAGTCCATACCAGAAAAAGCCGAAGTAGCCGTTTCTATACTACGTGTTAGAGGAAAGATAAACATATAAAAAATGGTAAATAAGAGAAATCCACCAATTATCCATGCGATCAGATAAGAATCTTTAACCCTTTTAATAGATTTTAAACCAATCCATTCCATAAATGGAACTTTCCCCCTCACAGCCAGAAACCACCAGATAGAAGGTAGTAAAATAATAAATAGAATTTGAATAAAGGCACTTATGATTCGTTGAAGTTCATTAACCATCGTAATCCTCCTTTACATTTTTGAAATACATATTTTAAATCAGGAAATACAAGTCATTAACTATGAAAGCTTTCCCGATAATAACCGTTATAAACTAGGATAGATTTAAACTTTTCTACACTACTCTCTATATTTTTTTAATACTGATTTCTTTTCCTTCTTTTCTATCTATAGTAAAATGAACCTAAAACAGTACATAATG
>NZ_KV807742.1:0-32529 GCF_001812125.1 Streptococcus sp. HMSC071D03 | reverse complement strand
CTTTTGTCTTGTTCTTGTTTCAATTGACTATAACATATGTACATGATCTGGCATTAAGTGACCCTCGATAATTTCAACCCCTTTATAACTACACAAGCGATGAAATATTTCGCCTAAACTACTTCGATATTGATTATAGATGATTTTTCGTCTATACTTAGGGGTGAACACAATGTGATATTTACACATCCATTTTGTGTGTGATAAACTATGTGCTTTTTGAGCCATATTTTTCTCCTTTCGCTTTACATTTGGCTTGAACACCTTTATTGTATCGCGTTTGGAGTTTTTGTGGTATAACCTTCGACGCGCACCCGCATAGCGGGTGGTTTTTTTGTCTCGCACCTAACGGAGCGAGACGGACTGAAAGTCACATAATCAAAAACAATCCTGCAAGAATTCTTGCAGGATTTTCGTTTATATCAAACCTTCTAGAAGGCCCTTCATAAAGTTTTCAGAGTTAAACTCACCGATATCATCGATTTTTTCACCAAATCCAATTAGCTTAACAGGGATATTGAGTTCCTCACGGATAGCAAGAACAACCCCACCTCGGGCAGTTCCATCAATCTTAGTTAAGACAATTCCTGTAACAGGAGTAATTTTTGAAAACTCTTTGGCTTGAACAAGAGCGTTTTGCCCAGTTGACGCATCCAGAGCTAGGAAGGTTTCATGCGGAGCTTCTGGCACAACACGTTTAATGATACGACCAATTTTTTCCAACTCTGCCATCAAGTTTTCCTTGTTTTGTAAACGGCCAGCTGTATCAATCATGAGAATATCAATACCTTCTGCTACTGCACGTTCCATCCCATCAAAGACAACACTAGCTGGATCTGCTTTCTCCGGACCAGTTACGACTGGAACATCTACTCGACGACCCCATTCTGCTAACTGGGCAACTGCACCTGCACGGAAAGTATCCGCAGCAACAAGCATGACTTTCTGGCCTGCTTGCTTGTAGCGATGCGCTAATTTACCGATTGAAGTTGTTTTCCCGACACCATTAACACCTACAAAAAGCATAACTGTCAAACCATCTTGAAAGTTAATGCTTTCATTGTATTGTCCACCTTTTTCGTAAAGCTCTACCAATTTTTCGATGATCACACGACGGAGGACATCTGGTTTCTTGGCATTTTCAAGTTTTGCTTCATAGCGCAATTCTTCAGTAAGATTTGAAGCTACCTGTACACCAACGTCACTCATGATTAAGAGTTCTTCAAGTTCTTCGAAGAAATCTTCATCAACAGAGCGGAAGTTAGCAAAGAAAGCATTCAAACGAGCTCCAAAGCCCGTACGAGTTTTCTTGAGACTACGGTCATATTTTTCCTGTACAGTCTCTTGAACTTGAGGAATTTCTTCGATTACTAGATCTTCTTTCACTTTTTCAGAAGTGTCTGCTTCCGTTTCGTCTGATTGAGCTTGATTAGCTTCTTCATCGTTGCTATCACTTGAAGGTACTTCTTCGACTGGTGACTCAAGTTCTTCTGCAACAAACTCTGCTACCTCTTGAGCTCTTTCTTCAGTTTCTTCAACTTCTGTTGACTCTGACTCTTCCTGACAACAATGACACTCAGTTTCCTCAACTTCTGAACCTTGGTCGATTTCCTCAGTATTTTTCACTTCAACTTCTTCAGTTCCAAGTACTTCAACTTCCTCGCTAGGTTCTGTCAGATCCAAGTTTTCCAAAGCTTCTTTAACGACTTCTTCGATTTTTGGTTCTTCTTTTCTCCCAAATAAACGGTCAAATAATCCCATTCTTTAGTTCTCCTTCAGTACATATTTTTCAATGGCCCAGGCAACAGCTTCCTCGTCATTGGTCATAGGGGTTACTATATTTGCAACTTCCTTGACCTCAGACACAGCATTTTGCATAGCAACTCCGAGTCCTGCCCATTCAATCATGGAAAGGTCATTTGCCTCATCTCCACAAGCCATCACTTGACTTTGGTCAATTCCTAGATGGTCGATCAATTTAGCTAATCCAGTAGCCTTATGAACGTTCTTTGGTGACCATTCCAAAAGCATGTCGCGAGATTTGAAAATTTCATAATTGTTAAACAAGTCTGGTGAAATATTAGCAATTGCGGCATCCAGTGGTTCTTGGGCAAAAGCGGTCACACATTTGTTGTAGGTCATTTGACTAGACAAATCTTCAAAGTCAATTGGAACAAAGTTTAAAACAGGGTTAAACTTGGCGTAAAGACTTTCTTGATCTGATTGGATTTGGTAAACTGTACCTTCTGAAATGGCGTCTAAAGGAATGCCTAGTTTTTCAGTTTCCTCGTAAATACGTGTCACATCATCAATAGAGAATACTGTCTTATCGAGGATTTCACCCGTATTTTTCTGAACCAATCCACCATTAAAGGTGATAGTATACTCGTCATCATGGCCGTCTGTTCCAAGCTCTTTGAGGAAGAAATCCATAGCCTTGAGGGGACGTCCAGTTGTCAGTACCACTTTGACTCCCTGTTCACGCGCAGCCTTTAAAGTTGCCTTAGTACGATCAGTCAACTTCTTGTCTGTCGTCAGCAAAGTCCCATCTAAGTCTAGGGCAATTAATTTAATATCTGCCATTACAATCCCTCCATATAAGCAATAACTGATTGGTCTTTGTGATGTCCGATAACTGTTTCAGCTAGTTCTAAAATCTCTGGACGAGCATTTTCAGGCGCGACTGGGTGCCCTACAACTTGCATCATGTGCAGGTCATTAAGATTATCACCAAAGGCCATCACTTGATCCATATCTAGATTCAATTTCTTAGCTAATTCGACAATAGCGACTCCCTTGTCAACATGGTCTAAAACGATGTCAATGGATTCAAAGCCTGTCGTCATAGCCTTAACACCAGGCACATGCTCATTGACCCAAGCTTCTCCGGCTTCTACTGTCTCTTCAGTAAAGTTAGTTGTGAATTTGAAAATCTCATCGGTAATATCTTCTAGTCTGGCTACTTTTTTGATATTTTCATTGTAATGATGGCTAAACATAAGATAGATTTCATCTACTGTATCTAAGACATAGCAAGCCTCTTTGCCAGTCAAGAGCATCTTCTTCTCATCAAAATAAGGTGAAGTCTTTAGCTTTTCAAATGTTGATAGGTAAAAATCACGAGTCATGGTTGCTTCATAAAGGTCCTCTCCATGAAAACGAACCAAACTACCATTTTCAGCAATAAAGATTATCTCATCTTTGACATCCGCAAAATGCTTTTCAAGTGACAAAAGCCCACGACCAGATGCAACAGCAAAATAGATTCCTTTTTCTTTATAAGAATGGAGCAACTTTTTCAGACGCTCCATATCAAATTGACCGGCACCATCCAAAAAAGTACCGTCCATATCCGTTGCTACTAATTTAATCATAAAATTCTTAATACTCCAATTAATAAATCTACCTTCTATTATACCATAGAAAAAGTAAAAAAAGACGTGTTGAATTGACACGTCCTTGTCTTCTATAAATCAATCCGTAGGGCCATTTGAAGGCCAGACTGATTTGCTTACTTTCTTTTATATCCAATCTCTTAACACTTTTCTGCCAAAGTTCTTGATTGAAGTCTATTCTGAGAGTTCATCAGCTATTGCGTAAAAATTATCAATCTTTGGCTGAGATACATTTGTCACAATCATAAATAGCATATAGTTCTTGACATATAATCTTGCATATGAAAAAATACTTGTTGGAGGTTAATAATATGACTGAAAAAATCAAAAACTGGGTTAATATTTGCGTTTTGAAAAATCAAGAAATTTTATTACTTAATAGACAGCACGATAATTTTCCTGGCTGGATTCCACCGGGAGGAAAAGTTGAATTCCCTGAAAGTTTTTTTGAAGCTGCATTACGGGAACTTAAGGAAGAAACTGGACTCACTGCATTAAATCTTGAATTAAAAGGAATTTCAGGCTTTACTAATTCAATTGGTAATGAGAGATTTGTCTTCTATGACTTTTTATGTACTCAGTTTACTGGTGAACTAAGTACATCTGCTGAAGGTGAGCCAAAATGGTGGAATCTAAAAGATATTGATAAAATACCAATGCAAGATGAAATAAGAAAAAGGCTACCACTTTATTTAAGAAAAGGAAGCTTTGAAACTATTAACTATTGGGATGATAATAAGAAATGCATTAGTGAAAACAAAACAATTTTATTTGACTAATATTCTCTACGGTATAATCAAATGCAAAATTCTCAATCCATTAGTAATTTTTGTATAATTCAGTACTCAATACAATCTGTCTTTAATAACATATAGTTTAGAGTTTTACAAAATAATGGTATCTAATAAAAATCATCTAATCTGACAATTTTTTCTTGTATCTATTGATATCTAAAAAGCCTTGGAAACAGCTTATTCCAAGGCTTTCTCTATATTCTATTGTATCTATAGAGCCAGTCGTTATTAAAAATATAACCCCCTTTCTACACTTTCCTGAATCAAATCTTCCGTTAGTTTCCATAATTCTTCTGATTCACTTTTTATGAACTTTTTCTTTTCTAATACCATGTCTGCACTGATATTATCAGGGTTATAATTTAATTCTGACACTTCTAAGTGATTTATCAGTGGTACCAATGCATCGATCACTCTTGCATATCTTGCTTCAGCACTCTGCCCTTTTTCAAATTCCAACCACAAATTTTTCATATTCAAATATTTTTCTTCTGGAAGGATACTCATTGTTTTTTCTATAGATGCTAGTTCTCTATCATGAGAATGAAGCTTTTTTTCATCATCAAAAACCCAAGTATCTCCGGCATAAATCTCACCTAAATCATGAATCAATAACATAGGAATCACTTTTTCCATATCCAATTTTTTAGGATAATAATCTTGAAGAACCATTGCAGCTATGGCACCCTGCCAGGAATGCTCGGCACTATTTTCAAATCTGCCATCAAGAGTTCTATTAAATCTTGTCACTGACTTTAATTTCTCTATTTCTTTAATAAAATCAACTGAATGTTTCAAATTACTCATTGCTATTCCTACCTTATTCTAAATTACAAATATATTAGCAAAAATTAATCTTTACATCATTAATTTCCCGTATTTGCAAAAAAATAACGCCTAATCCATACGAGATTAGACGCTCGATTAAACTTGTAATTTATAAAATATTTATCATTCGAGTGATTGAACTTTCCTACCATCAATCAATTCCAAGTCTTTTTATCCATATTTGGCAAAGAGAGCTTAAACTTAATAATACAGAGTCGAATCACAAAACCGACAATTGAGAGAATGATAAAAGCAGTGATTCTTGGAAAGTGAAGGACAAAGGCCAACCAATAATAAATAACTCCAATTACGAAAGATAGAAGTGCATAGATGTCTTCTTTTAGAACACTTGGTACTTCATTGATCAGGAGGTCTCGGATAATACCTCCACCAGCACCCGTTAAACAGGCCAAAATCCCAGCCGACATCAAGTTCAATTTACTATCAGCTAAAGCTGTGGCTCCGATTAGAGAGAAGATAATTAACCCAATCGAATCAAAGATGAGGTAAGCTTCTCTCAGCCACTTATAGAACTTTTTTTCATGACTAGCATTGGCCTGTTTTGAAGTTACAAAGACATACATGATAACCGCTACAAGGATAGAGACATAAATCGGGCTGGGATCAGCAAGAGAGGAAGGAAAACGACTGATAATAGAATCTCTCAAAATTCCACCGCCTACTGCCGTTACAATTGACAATAAACTAATTCCAAAAATATCTAAACGTTTACCAAATCCTTTGATGGCTCCTGAAGCCGCGAAGGCTATAGTCCCAATATAATTACAGATCATTAGGAATAGGTCAAAATCCATATAAGCTCCTCAATTTATTTTTGTAACCCTCCGACTTCTTGAAGGTCATTCTAAATACTTTAGCTTGAAATGTTGTATCGAAAACAAACTAAGCATCCATATTCTCTAAATCTTTTAGTTTAACAGAAACAATCTTAGAGACACCAGATTCTTGCATGGTCACCCCATAGATAGAGTCTGCGGCCGTCATTGTACCCTTACGGTGGGTAACGACGATAAACTGGCTATCCTTGTCAAATCGGTTGAGATAATCCCCAAAGCGTTTAACGTTTGCTTCATCGAGTGCAGCTTCTACTTCATCCAAGATAACAAATGGAATGGTCTTAACACGAATGATCGAGAAGAGCAAAGCCAGAGCTGACAAGGCCTTCTCTCCACCACTCATGAGATTGAGAGATTGGATTTTCTTGCCTGGTGGTTGCACAGATATTTCGACACCTGCTATCAATAAATCACCTTCTGTCAGAATTAGGTCTGCTTGGCCACCACCAAACATCTGCTTGAAGGTCACCTTAAAGGACTCACGAATAGCTTCGAACGTTGACTTAAAGCGTTCTTTCACTTCATCATTCATCTCTGTAATGGTTTCAAGAAGTAAGTTTTTAGCAGAAAGAATATCATCTCGTTGAGTATTTAAGAACTCCAAACGTTCATGTACTTCATCAAACTGTTCAATGGCATCCAAATTAACCGGACCAAGTGAACGAATGGATTTTTCCAAATCCTTGACCTCTTGTTCAGCCATAGCTAAATCTTCTAACTGATTAGCTTGTTCTAGGGCTTCCGTATAGCTAATCTGATATTCTTCTGTCAGTTGACCTTGAAGATAGCGAAGGCGGTCCGTAATCTTCTCTTTGGTCGCTTCTGCACGTGTTTGCTTACGAATCCATTCTTCATTTTGCTGACGAGCTTGTTCTAAATGACTGGCTATATCATCCAATTGACCTTCAATATCATCCAGTTCAAACTGCTTACGAATGAGCCCTTGTTGAATTTCTTCCTTCTGACTCTTGGCTTCTGTTTCCTGCTTGGTCAAAAGTTCTGTATCAACCTTTTCAAGATTGTCTACCTTTTCTTGGAGAAGGCGTTCGATTTCATCTTGCTCCGTATCAAGGTATTCAAGCTCTTTGTTAATCCGTTCAATATCTGCAACTTCGTAACGTTTTCGCCCTATCATTTCTGTTTTATGGAGACGTTCTTGGGAAAGTTTTTCCTGTAAGTTTTGGTAACGTTCTTGAATCGCATTTTTATTGGACTTAATTTCTTCAATCTCAGACTCCAGCTTTTGCTTTTCAGTTGAAATAACTGCAAGACATTCTTGGCATTTTTCTTTTTCAGTTTGCCAATCTCCACCTCTAAGATTGTTTAATTCTTTTTCCTGAAGTTCTAAAAGCGTTTCGAGTTCTTCGACTTGTTGGCAAGTTTGTTGATAAGCCAGATATAACCCCTGCTCCTCTATTCGAGCTTGCTCTCCTTGAGACTTAATAGTCTCCAAAGTTTGACTGAGGGCTGTCAAGCCTTCTTGAAGTGATTTCAGATTTTCTTCTTCCTGACCAAGAATCTTCTCTTCCTGAGCAATTTCTTTTTGCAATTGCTCCAATTCAGGCTTGATGAAAATACTGTTATTTTGACGATTGGCACCACCAGCATAAGAACCACCTGTTCGCAATTCTGTACCATCAAGCGTTACCATCCGAACTTGATAGCGCACTTTACGAGCTGCATCACGCGCTTGCTCTACCGTATCAAAGATTGCTGTTGTAGCTAGCAAGTTTTTAAATATAGCTTCATGCTTGGCATCAAAAGTAACCAATTCATCTGCCATTCCAAGAAAACCTGGACTTGAGACAATCACATCTTGGTTCTGACCAGAAATGCTACGAGCTTTGATGGTTGTCAAAGGTAGGAAGGTCGCACGACCAGCTCGGTTTCTTTTTAGAAAATCAATAGCCTTGGTCGCTGCCTGTTCATCTTCAACGATGATATGTTGGCTACTTGCCCCGAGGGCAATTTCAAGAGCTGTTTGATAACGAACATCAAAGGTTAAATGTTCACTGACCGCTCCGACAATACCGCCCAGGCGATTTTTTTCTTGTAAAACACTCTTAACACCTGCATAGAAATTACTATGGTTTTTAAGAATGTTTTCCAGACTTTGCGCCTTGGCCTGCTTGTTTTTCAGGCTATCCAAACGGTCAAAGAGTTGATTTTGCTGACTTTGATAAGCCTGCTTTTGTTCTTCTTCCTGTTTAGCATTCGTCTGATAGTCAGCAAGCAAGGTCTGTACTTTTTCTTTTGCTGATTTTAGATCAGCCTCTTGTTCACTTGCCTTAGATTTGGCAGAAGCTAATTGTTCCTTCAAGGATGCTAATTGTTCTTCTTGCTTTTGAGTCTGTTGGCGACTATTTTCAAGGTCATTCTCAATACGTGTCAGCTGGTTAGACACATCAGCTTCTTCTTGTAAAAAGGCAACGAAACGTTCACGTAATTGCTCAATCATCTGATCTGGATCATCAGAAAATGCTACTAACTCAGCTTCTAAACGATTGAGCTCCTTGGTATTGACTGCTAGATTTGCTTCTAACTGACTGAGATTTGCTTCTTTTTCTTCCTTCTCTTGAATGAGAACATTTCTCTTTTCGTCCAAACTAGCCAAACGAGCCTGTGCCTCTTGTTGATTGAGAGCAACCTGCTCTGTCTCCAGTTTAGACAAGGCCAATTTCCGTTCTAAATCACTGATTAGAGCAGTCAAATCCATCAAACTAGTTTGATCTTTAGCCATCTCTGCTTGTAAATCTTGTCTCTGCTTCTTGAGAGATTGATTTTCAAGTTCTAGTGACTCGCGTTTTTGATAATAACTAGTCAACAGTTCTTGGACTTGGTTTAATTCTTCTTCTGTCAGATCTAATTCAGCCTTATTGGCTTGAATTTGTGCAACCAGAACATCCAAGTAGATGCCTTTACGCTGACTGTCCAAGTCCATAAATTTACGAGCTGTTACTGCTTGCTTCTCTAAGGGCTTGATTTGATTATCTAACTCATAGATGATATCTTCCAAGCGGTCTAGATTGTCTTGAGTTTGTTGCAGCTTACTTTCTGTCTCTTTGCGACGAGTTTTATATTTCAAGACTCCCGCCGCTTCTTCAAAAATAGCGCGGCGTTCCTCAGGTTTGGAGTTAAAGATTTCTTCGACCTTCCCTTGGGAAATAATAGAGAAGGAATCACGTCCAAGTCCAGTATCCAAGAAAAGGTCATGAATATCACGAAGACGAACTTTTTTACCATCAATCTTGTATTCACTATCTCCAGTACGATAGATATGACGTTCAACTTTGATTTCCTGGCCTGCATCCTTGATAAAGCCATCTTGGTTATCCAAAGTAACAATAACAGAAGCGTAGTTTAGAGGCTTCCGACTTTCCGTTCCTGCAAAGATGACATCAGGCATCTTCCCGCCACGCAGACTTTTCACACTAGATTCACCTAGTGCCCAACGGAGGCTTTCAGTAATATTTGATTTCCCAGAGCCATTTGGTCCTACAACCGCCGTCACCCCTTGGTCAAAAAGAACTTTTGTCTTATCAGCAAAGGACTTAAAGCCTTGGATTTCAATTTTTTTTAAATACATGAATCCAGCCCTTTCTCAACTGCATTTTTAGCGGCTTCCTGCTCGGCCAATTTTTTAGAGCGTCCTTTACCAGAACCTAGACTTTGCCCCTCAACAAGGACTTCAACCTCAAACATCTTATCATGGGCTGGCCCAATCTCTGAAATCACCTGATAACGAATATCAACATCTCCATTAACTTGGAGCAATTCTTGAAGGTGAGTCTTATAATCCTTGATCATCTCAAAATCGCCAGCTTCAACCTTAGGAATCATGACTTGGTAGATAAAGGTTTTTACAGTCTTTATATCCTTGTCTAAAAGCAGAGCACCCAAAAAGGCTTCAAAAGCATCGCCCAAGATCGTGTCTCGGTTACGACCACCAGACTTTTCCTCCCCCTTACCAAGCTTGATAAACTGATCAAACTGACAATCACGGGCAAAACCAGCCAAACTCTCCTCACGGACAATCATAGCACGGAGTTTTGACAAGTCCCCTTCTGGTTTTTTAGGGTATTTTTTAAACAGATATTCTGAAATCAATAATTGCAGAACAGCGTCTCCTAAAAATTCCAAGCGTTCATTGTGTGAAATTTTTAAGAGGCGGTGCTCATTGGCGTAACTAGTGTGGGTAAAAGCTGTTTCAAGTAAGCTTTTATCTGTAAAAACAAGCTCAAAACGGTCTTGTAACACTGATTCTAATTCTTTCATGACTACCTCTTTCTAAATCATTATAATCCTATCCATTATATCAAAAAAAGGCTTCATAGTCAGAAAAGAACAGCGAAAAGCTCATTTTCTAACTTCTAGCTAAAATCAGCCCCCAGCTAGCGAATTGGGCTTTTTTTTGGTATAATGAATCTTATGGAAATTGAAAAAACCAATCGAATGAATGCTCTGTTTGAATTTTATGCAGCCCTTTTGACCGATAAGCAGATGAACTATATCGAACTCTACTATGCAGACGACTATAGTTTGGCTGAAATTGCTGAAGAATTCGGTGTCAGTCGCCAGGCCGTTTATGATAATATCAAACGAACTGAAAAGATTCTGGAAGACTATGAGATGAAGCTCCATATGTACTCTGACTACATTGTCCGCAGTCAGATTTTTGATCAGATCTTAGAGCGTTATCCAGAGGATGCTTTTCTACAAGAGCAAATTGAGATTTTGACCAGTATTGATAATAGGGAGTAATCATGGAAAATCTTGTTGTCTATAAAGGAATACCTTGCAAACTATTAGCTGCAGAGGAACCGTTTCCTACAAGACTACAAATTCTCTCACCTGATTCTATTCCTCAAGCCCTTAAAGAAGGATTTAGCTGTTGGGGATATCCAAATGAAATCATGAAAGAAGTCACAACCGAAGAACTAGAGAGTTTGCAACATTTCGGACGATTTCCACTGAATTGAAAAAATAGGAGAAAATAATGGCATTTGAAAATTTAACAGAACGTTTGCAGAACGTCTTTAAAAACCTACGTAAAAAAGGAAAAATCACAGAGAGTGATATCCAAGAAGCAACCAAAGAAATTCGTCTGGCTCTTTTAGAAGCCGACGTTGCTTTACCTGTTGTCAAAGACTTTATTAAGAAGGTTCGTGAACGTGCCATTGGGCATGAAGTGATTGATACCCTCAATCCAGCTCAACAAATCATCAAGATTGTTAATGAAGAATTGACGGAAGTTCTTGGTTCAGACACAGCTGAGATTATCAAGTCTCCAAAAATCCCAACTATTATCATGATGGTAGGTTTGCAAGGGGCTGGTAAAACAACCTTCGCTGGAAAACTTGCTAACAAACTTAAAAAGGAAGAGGATGCTCGTCCTATGATGATTGCGGCCGATATCTATCGTCCTGCTGCTATCGACCAGCTCAAAACACTGGGACAACAGATTGATGTTCCGGTATTTGCTCTTGGTACTGATGTTCCTGCAGTTGAGATTGTTCGCCAAGGTTTGGAGCAAGCTAAAGCCAACCATAACGACTATGTCTTGATTGATACAGCCGGTCGTTTACAAATCGACGAACTTCTCATGAATGAGCTCCGTGATGTCAAAGCTCTAGCTCAACCAAATGAAATCCTTCTCGTCATCGATGCCATGATTGGTCAAGAAGCTGCTAACGTTGCGCGAGAATTTAACGCTCAATTAGAAGTTACCGGTGTCATCCTTACCAAGATTGACGGGGACACTCGTGGTGGTGCTGCCCTCTCTGTTCGTCACATCACAGGAAAACCAATCAAGTTCACTGGTACTGGTGAAAAGATTACCGACATTGAAACCTTCCACCCAGACCGTATGGCTAGCCGTATTCTCGGTATGGGGGATATGCTGACTCTGATTGAGAAAGCTTCCCAAGAATACGATGAGCAAAAAGCCATTGAAATGGCTGAAAAGATGCGAGAAAATACCTTTGATTTCAACGATTTCATCGATCAATTGGATCAGGTGCAAAATATGGGGCCAATGGAAGATTTGCTCAAGATGATTCCAGGAATGGCCAACAATCCTGCCCTTCAAAATATGAAGGTGGATGAAAAACAAATTGCTCGCAAACGTGCCATCGTATCTTCTATGACTCCAGAAGAACGTGAAAACCCAGACTTGCTTACTCCAAGTCGCCGTCGTCGTATCGCTGCCGGTTCTGGTAATACCTTTATCGAAGTCAACAAGTTTATCAAGGACTTCAACCAAGCTAAACAACTCATGCAAGGTGTCATGTCTGGTGACATGAACAAGATGATGAAACAGATGGGTATCAACCCTAACAACCTTCCTAAAAATATGCCTGGAGGTATGGATATGTCAGCCCTTGAAGGTATGATGGGACAAGGTGGTATGCCTGACTTGTCAGCTCTTGGAGGAGCAGGAATGCCAGATATGAGCCAAATGTTTGGTGGAGGTCTCAAGGGCAAAATCGGGGAATTTGCTATGAAACAATCCATGAAACGCATGGCTAATAAAATGAAAAAAGCTAAGAAAAAACGTAAATAAAAAGGACTCGCTTGAGTCCTTTTTTAGTTATTTCGAAGTTTCTCTAAAGTCTCTTTAAAGATAGCGGGGATATCGGAAGTAAATTCCATATTTTCACCAGTTCTTGGATGGGTAAATCCAAGTGTCTTGGCATGGAGAAATTGCCCATGTCCTTTCAAGGTTTTACGAGGGCCGTAAACCTCATCACCAGCGACTGGATGACCGATGTAAGCCATGTGTACACGGATTTGGTGAGTTCTTCCAGTTTCCAGTTGCAATTCCAGCAAGGTATAATCACCAAAGCGCTCCAAGACTTGGAAACGTGTCACTGCTGGTTTACCTTTGGCAGTCACAGCTTGTTTCTTGCGGTCTTTTTCACTACGTCCGATCGGCGCATCAATGACGCCACGGTCATTTGGAAGATTGCCATGAACGATGGCCCAATACTTCCGAAGAGATTTCTTGTCCTTCAATTCTTGAGCAAGTGCGATGTGCGCTTCATCGTTTTTAGCAATCATCAAGAGACCTGAAGTATCCTTATCAATACGATGGACAATCCCTGGACGCAAGACACCATTGATGCCTGATAGGTCCTTGATGTGGTACATAAGGGCGTTAACCAAGGTACCACTCGTATGTCCAGCACTTGGATGAACAACCATGCCTTGAGGTTTATTGACTACTGCTACATCCTCATCTTGATAAATGATTTCTAGAGGAATATCTTCAGCTACATACTCCAAAACCTCTGGTTCTGGCACCTGATAAGTAACGACATCGCCCTCTTGGACCGTATACTTGGCTTTTTTGACCTGACCATTGACCAAAACTTGACCTGATTTGATTTGTTCATTGGCGAGACTTCGCGACAGTTCTGTTAAATCTGACAAAGCCTTATCTAAGCGTAGTCCACCTGTTTCAATTTTAATTTCCATTCATTTCCTCTTTTAGCATTGCAAGCAATAATACAATCACTCCGACCGTCAGATAGCTATCAGCCACATTGAATATGGCAAAATTAACAAAATCTAAGTGAAACATATCCACGACAAATCCTTGGCTAATGCGATCAATGAAGTTTCCCAGACCACCTGCAATAATCAGAACCAATCCAAAGACTGTCCAGAGGGAATCTTCTATATGCTTGTGCAAATACCAGATAGCCCCTGCCATAACTACTAGAGTAATCACCGCAAAAAACCACTGTTGATCTTGAAGCATAGAAAAAGCTGCTCCCCTATTTTGCAGATAGGTTAAACTAACTAGATTTGGAATCCATGATTTGATTTCATCAAGAGCAATATTATGAACGACATAAGCCTTTACCAATTGATCTAATACAATCAAGGCAGCTATAATTCCTGCTACTATTCCTCTTTTTTTCATGCTTTCCTCTTCTGATCAAAATACTCTTGCATGACCTCTACAAATAAAGTCCCTGCTTGACTCAAGTCTACTTCCTCACGTTTCACATAAACCATGCGATTATTGAGATTATCATTTAGCGGAATAACGGTGATTCCGTTCACACTATCGCTATCTAAGAATCCAGAACCAGTCGCATAAGCATTTGTTCTTTCAAGAATTCCATTTAAAGTAGCACGGTCAGTTACATTAAACATTTGAGAGCTAGCACTTGTATCCACAAAGTTCTCTGAGTAATAGAGATATTCATCCTTTTCTTGTGTGAATCGAACTGTTGGCAAATCAACTAAATCCTCCATAACCAACTCTTTTTTCTTGGCTAAAGGATGTCCTTCACGAAGATAGATATGCGTCTGGAAAGGAATCAACTCAATCACTTCAAGGCCTAACTTTTCAACCCGTTGCATGATACCCTTTTGGTTTTGATTGTTGAGGTAAATAATCCCAATCTCACTATGACCTTGGGCTACTTCATCCAAAATCTGAACAGTTGTAGATTCAAAAATACGGAAATTTTTATATTCAGGATATTGTTGTGAAAATGCTGTAATGGTTGGTGGCAAGAAATCATAGTGCTGGCTGGCTATTGAAAACTCATCCTTCTCCTCTTCAGGATTAGCATACTGATTTTGAAATACATCAAACCCTTTTACTAACTCTTGGGCCTTTTCATAAAATTCCATTCCACGGCGAGTAAGAAAGGTACCCGAACTAGTTCTGCGGAAAATCTTGAATCCTAGCTCTTTCTCCAGATCTCTTACAGAAATAGATAGACTGGGTTGGCTAACGTACATTTTCTCAGCAGCTTCACGAAAAGTACCACTATTTGCAATAGCAACAACGTAGCGTAATTGTTGAATATTCATGATTTCTCCTTCGTTTTCTATCTTATCATTATACCATAAATAAAGCCTATCCAACAAAGGAAAATCATGAGACAGTTACTTCTAAAAAAGGAAACAAAAAAACACCTTTAAAGCTAGACCCAAAATCCAACTAAAAAGGAGTGTTAACAAATGCGATTATTTAGCTGCTGCGTAAAGCTCGTCTACTTTGTTCCAGTTGATAACTGAGAAGAAAGCTTTGATGTAGTCAGGACGAACGTTGCGGTATTTCACGTAGTAGGCATGTTCCCAAACGTCCAAGCCCAAGATTGGTTTTTTACCTTCTGAGATTGGTGTATCTTGGTTTGCTGTTGAAGTCACTTCAAGTTTACCTTCTTTGTTAACAACCAACCATGCCCATCCAGAACCGAAACGAGTAGTTGCTGCTACAGTAAATGCTGCTTGGAATTCTTCGAATGAACCAAATGTTGCATCAATTGCTGCTGCAAGTTCTGCTGAAGGAGCTGTCTTTTCAGGAGTCATCAATTCCCAGAAAAGAGCATGGTTCAAGTGGCCACCACCATTATTGATAAGAGCTTGACGAATATCTGCAGGGATAGATTCAACATCTGCAAGCAAAGCTTCAAGATCTTCACCGATTTCAGGGTGTTTTTCAAGAGCTGCATTTGCGTTATTTACATATGCTTGGTGATGTTTGTCATGGTGTAAATGCATTGTTTCAGCGTCAATATATGGTTCCAAGGCGTCGTAAGCGTATGGAAGATCTGGTAAGATAATAGCCATCTGTAATACCTCTTTTTCTTTCTATATAAAGATGATAACGCAATCATCCTATTTTTTCAAGTTATTTGCTCAATTTTACTGGCTGGCAATCTGCAACAAAGCCTTCTCAAACAGGTAGCCTTTCTCATAAACTCCTGTCTTAATTTGATAATCAGCTTGGATGAGATAACGAATAGAATTCTGGAGAAAATCAAGGGATAGTCTTCGAGTATCTCGAAGGGCAAACTTGATTTGATAGGGATTCGGATTGCGACCAAGATAGTGACCCAAACTGCTGACCATCTGAGACTCTGTCTGACAAGATTCTTGCAAAATTTTCACTTGGGTATAGAGTCTGAACTGCCCCAACATAATGGCAATCAGTTTAATCTCATCTTCTCCCTGCAAAGTCAAATCTTTTACTAAATCACGTGCCTGATCAATCTTCTTAGTCAATATTAACTGAGTTAAATCAAAGATATTATCCTGCAAAGTCTTTGGTATGGCCTCAACAATGTCTTCTTCGGTAATCCGGTCATCATCCTTATAAGACTGTAAGAAGAGTAGATTTTTCTGAATTTCACTGAATTGAAAACTAGATTTGATAAGTAACTGTTCAAAGGATTTCCCGTCAAAGGTCAGTCCTTGTTCTTGAGACCACTTTTGAAAATAGGAGCGCATCTCTTGTTCTTTTGGCTCGATGGCTTCAAAAATCTTGGCATCCCTCTTTAGAATTTTAACTAGACGTCGCTTGCTGTCTAGTTTACCTTCAGCAAAAATAACTAATCTACTCGTCGGAGATGGGTTTTCCAAATATTCTTCAAAATCCTTAAGCTCGTCATCAGATAGATAGCGTTTTTTAGCAGTTGTAATATCCACAAAGTGATCTAGGATTACAATTTTTTCATCCGCAAAGAAAGGAAGACTGACCAGCTCTAGTTCCAAGCTTTTGTAGTCTACTTCTTTCATATCAAAATAAGCAAAGTTCAAATCAGCAGAATCGTAGCCGATTTGCTTTAGCACCTGAGTTTTCATGACTTCATACTGTCCTTGATCAGCGCCTGTAAACAAGGTCAAACTAGGTAAGTTTGATAAAGATAGCTTTTGGCTTTCTTCTATTGCTAGCATCATTTCTCCTTTCTTTTTAGTTTCGCTTTTATTTAATCAATATAATTCAATTTACCACGGAAATCTTCAAGGCTTTCATAACCTTTTTCCGTCATAATTTCTTTGAGTTCGTTTGTAATGCGATCAAAAGCACCTACACCTTCTTTGTGCAGGGTAGTTCCTACCTGCACCATGCTGGCACCACATAGGATATGTTCAAAGGCATCACGTCCTGTTAATACTCCACCAGTTCCGATGATCTGAATTTCTGGATTCAGGCGTTGATAAAAAGCATGGACATTAGCAAGAGCTGTTGGTTTGATGTATTCTCCACCGATTCCACCAAAGCCATTCTTAGGACGAATCACGACTGACTCATCTTCTATATATAGACCATTTCCAATAGAGTTGACACAATTGACAAACTTGAGCGGATATTTGTTAAAGATCGCTGCAGCCTGGTCAAAATGAACAATATCAAAATAAGGTGGAAGCTTAATTCCTAATGGTTTTGTAAAATACTCAAAGACTTCTGACAAAATACGATCTGTAGTTTCAAAGTCATAGGCAATCTGAGGTTTACCTGGAACATTTGGGCATGAAAGATTAAGCTCAGTCAGACCACGGAAATCACTTTCTTGAACTTTTTTCAAGATGGTATGAGTTTCCTCTGGAGACATTCCCACTAAAGAGAGAAAGAAAGTACGGTTAGGTTCTTTTTCCTGTAATTCTAGAAGATAATCAAGGTAATAATCTAAACCATTATTTGGGAGCCCCATTGAGTTTATAGAACCAAGTGGAACATCTTGATAGCGTGGTTCAGGATTCCCCTGACGAAACTCCAAGGTTGCTGTCTTGGTGACAAAGGTTCCTGCTGCTGAGTTTTTAACTCCTTCCAACTCCTCTATGGTCATGCAAGCTACACCGGCCGCATTCATCAAGCAATTGTCAAACTCAAAACCAGCAATCTGCGTTTTAGTTGATACCATGATTCTGATCCTCCAGATTCCTTTTTATGTCTATTATTATACCATACTTTGACTTTTGCTTTTCAATAAAACCATTTCCATAGAAAAGGTTCGTTTTTTAGCATGTTTTGAATCAGTCATTTTAAATTGAACGAATTTTTAGAAAATTTATGTTTTTTTCTTTACACTGAAAAATTTTTCTGCTATAATGTCTCATGTAATAAAATATGACAACAAAAAGGAGAACGATATGACATCTGCTAAAGAATATATCCAAAGCGTGTTTGAAACTGTAAAAGCTCGTAACGGGCATGAGGCTGAATTTCTCCAGGCGGTTGAAGAATTCTTCAGCACTTTGGAGCCTGTCTTTGAAAAACACCCTGAGTATATTGAAGAAAATATCTTGGCACGTATCACAGAACCTGAGCGCGTGATTTCTTTCCGTGTTCCTTGGGTTGACCGTGATGGAAAAGTTCAAGTTAACCGTGGTTACCGTGTTCAATTCAACTCAGCTGTTGGACCATATAAAGGCGGACTTCGTTTCCACCCAACTGTAAACCAAGGGATCTTGAAATTCCTCGGATTCGAACAAATCTTTAAAAACGTTTTGACTGGACTTCCAATCGGTGGTGGTAAAGGTGGATCAGACTTCGATCCTAAAGGCAAAACTGATGCTGAAGTGATGCGCTTCTGCCAAAGCTTCATGACTGAATTGCAAAAATACATCGGACCATCTCTTGACGTACCTGCTGGTGATATCGGTGTTGGTGGACGTGAGATTGGTTACCTTTACGGACAATACAAACGCCTCAACCAATTTGATGCTGGTGTCTTGACTGGTAAACCTCTTGGTTTTGGTGGTAGCTTGATCCGTCCAGAAGCAACTGGTTACGGTTTGGTTTACTACACTGAAGAAATGCTTAAAGCTAACGACAACAGCTTTGCTGGTAAGAAAGTTGTGATTTCAGGTTCTGGTAACGTAGCTCAATACGCTCTTCAAAAAGCAACTGAACTTGGTGCAACTGTTATCTCTGTATCTGACTCAAATGGTTATGTCATTGATGAAAATGGTATCGACTTTGACCTTCTTACAGATGTTAAGGAAAAACGTCGTGCTCGTTTGACTGAGTACGCTGCAGAAAAACCAACTGCTACTTACTACGAAGGTTCTGTATGGACTTACACTGGAAACTACGATATCGCTCTTCCATGTGCGACTCAAAACGAGATCAACGGTGAAGCTGCGAAACGCTTGGTTGCTCAAGGAGTTATCTGTGTATCTGAAGGTGCTAACATGCCTAGCGACCTTAAAGCTATCAAAGTCTACAAGGAAAATGGAATCCTTTATGGACCTGCCAAAGCTGCCAATGCTGGTGGGGTAGCTGTATCAGCTCTTGAAATGAGCCAAAACAGCCTTCGCCTTTCATGGACACGTGAAGAAGTTGACGGTCGCTTGAAAGACATCATGACTAACATCTTTAACACAGCTAAAACAACTGCAGAAACTTACGGTCTTGGTACTGACTACCTTGCAGGTGCAAACATTGCAGCCTTTGAAAACGTAGCAAACGCTATGATTGCCCAAGGTATTGTTTAATTCCTAGTAACTATATAACTCCTCACATCTCCTGTGAGGAGTTTTTTCTTATATATTAAAAAAGACCTATCCGAGTGGATAGATCTTTATTTTCTTACAATTTACCTGCTACTGCATCCAACAAGTCTTGGATCTTGGCTTGGTTGCTTCCTCCTGCCATGGCCATGTCTGGTTTACCACCACCACGTCCATCAACGATTGGAGCTAATTCTTTGATCACATTACCTGCATGTACCTCTTTTGTCTTGCTGGCTACAAGGACATTCACCTTGTCACCGATTGCTGCGACAAGAACAAGCACATCAGAGTAATCTTTTTGTTTCCAGTTATCCGCAAAGGTACGAAGGGCACCTGCATCTGATACAGAAACTTGACTCGCAATGTAACGGTGCCCGTTTGCTTCTTGAACATTCTTGAAGACATCGCCAGCTGCCGCTGCTGCCGCTTTTTCCTTCAATTCTGCATTTTCTTTTTGTAATTGACGGAGTTGTTCTTGAAGTCCTTCAACTTTATGAGGTACTTCTTTGAGTTGAGGAGCTTTCAAGGTTGCTGCGACTGCTTTCAGTGCATCTTCTTGGTCACGATAAGCTTCAAAGGCTTCCTTACCAGTCACTGCCAAAATACGACGAGTTCCTGATCCAATTCCTTCTTCTTTGACAATCTTGAAGAGACCGATTTCAGAAGTATTGCCAACGTGGGTACCACCACACAGTTCCACTGAGTAGTCTCCAATAGTGACAACACGGACTTCCTTACCATATTTCTCACCAAAGAGGGCCATAGCTCCCATTTCTTTGGCTGTATCAATATCAGTCTCAACAGTTTTTACTGCGATAGCTTCCCAGATTTTTTCATTGACTTGTTGCTCAATAGCACGCAATTCTTCTGGAGTCACGGCTTGGAAGTGAGTGAAGTCAAAGCGAAGGAATTCGACTTCATTAAGTGAACCTGCTTGAGTAGCATGGTGGCCAAGGATATTGTGAAGGGCCGCATGGAGCAAGTGAGTTGCTGTGTGGTTCTTCATGACACGGTGACGACGATTGCTATCGATGGCCAAAGTGTATTCTTGGTTCAAAGCAAGAGGAGCAAGAACTTCAACGGTGTGCAATGCTTGTCCATTTGGTGCTTTTTGAACGTCTGTCACAGTCGCTACTACGTTTCCTTGAGCATCCAAGATTTGACCGTGGTCCGCAACTTGTCCACCCATTTCAGCGTAGAATGGAGTTTCTGCAAAGATAAGTGAAGCAGTTCCTTCTGATACAGCTTCTACTTCAGCATTGTCAGCTACGATAGCCACCAACTTAGAAGACAATTGGCTAGCATTGTAGTTGAAGACACTTTCTACAGTGATGTTTTGAAGGGTTTCGTTTTGCATGCCCATAGATCCGCCTTTGACAGCAGACGCACGCGCACGTTCTTGTTGTTCCTTCATGGCTGCTTCGAATCCTTCACGGTCTACAGTCATTCCTGCTTCTTCTGCGATTTCTTCTGTCAATTCCACTGGGAATCCGTATGTATCATAGAGTTTAAAGACATCTTGACCAGCAATGACAGATTGTCCTTTTTCTTTCAAGTCTGCTACGATGCCTTGGGCAAAGTGTTGACCTGAGTGAAGAGTACGAGCAAATGACTCTTCTTCACTCTTAACGATTTTCTCAATAAAGTCACGTTTTTCAAGAACTTCTGGGTAGTAGCTTTCCATGATTTTTCCAACAGTTGGAACGAGTTTGTAAAGGAAAGGCTCATTGATACCCAATTTTTGACCATGCATAGAGGCACGACGAAGAAGACGACGGAGGACATAACCACGACCTTCATTTCCAGGAAGGGCACCATCCCCAATCGCGAATGAAAGAGAACGGATGTGGTCGGCAATAACCTTGAAGCTCATGTTGTCCCCATCTTGGTCATAAACCTTACCAGATAATTTCTCAACTTCACGAATGATCGGCATGAAGAGGTCTGTTTCAAAGTTTGTCTTGGCCCCTTGGATCACCGCCACCAAACGCTCCAAACCAGCGCCCGTATCAATGTTCTTGTGTGGCAATTCCTTGTACTCGCTACGAGGAACAGCTGGGTCTGCGTTAAATTGTGACAAAACGATGTTCCAGATTTCGATATAACGGTCGTTTTCGATATCTTCTGCAAGCAAGCGAAGACCGATGTTTTCTGGGTCAAAGGTTTCTCCACGGTCGAAGAAGATTTCTGTATCAGGTCCAGAAGGTCCCGCACCGATTTCCCAGAAGTTGTCTTCAATTGGGATCAAATGACTTGGATCTACTCCCACTTCGATCCAGCGGTTGTATGAATCCTTGTCATCTGGATAATAAGTCATGTAAAGTTTGTCTTTAGGGAAGTCAAACCATTCAGGACTTGTCAAAAGTTCGTAAGCCCAAGTGATGGCTTCATCACGGAAGTAATCCCCAATAGAGAAGTTCCCCAACATTTCAAACATGGTATGGTGACGCGCAGTCTTCCCTACGTTTTCGATATCGTTGGTACGGATAGCCTTTTGCGCATTGGTAATCCGTGGGTTTTCAGGGATGATAGTCCCGTCAAAGTATTTTTTAAGAGTAGCAACCCCTGAGTTGATCCACAAAAGTGTTGGATCATTTACAGGAACCAAACTTACTGATGGTTCTACTGAATGACCTTTAGTCGCCCAGAAATCAAGCCACATTTGGCGGACTTGTGCACTAGATAATTGTTTCATTTGTATCTCCTTTTTACTAATTTGATTGGCTTTCTAGCATTTCTACATAGTCAATAGCGACACAGAGGGAAATGACTAGGTCTGCATAAGAGTCTTCATAGACAGTTACGGTATAAGTTGAGGTTAAATGGAAAAGTTCCTTGGTAATCTCAGCAATCACTTGGTCACGTTCGTCCAACAATTTAAAATTCAAATCCCAGATATTGCCTTCGATACGAAGACCGAGATTGTCAAACTCATACTTATCCTTCCAGAAAGTCAACTTCTTCCGAATATAAAAATGATCGCCGTTACTCAGTTGAATCTCAAAACGAGGTAGGAAAGTTAAGACTTCCTTACTAATCTCACTGACCTGTTCACCAGCAACATCATAGATGGTAAAGGTTTTAGGAATCTTAAAAAATGAACCTTCAACCTGATAGGCGACATTGCCCAACTCATCCTTGATATCAAAGCGTTCACCACCTAGGCGAAATTTTTGTTTGACAAGAAATCTTCTCATATGCACCTCCAAAAATAAAAGACAAATCCATATCACGAAGGGCGAAAAACCGCGGTACCACCTTCATTCAATGAACTTGTCATTCTTGATTCTTATGCAATTGTTACAATCGAGTAGCATGATTTTCTATCTTAGATGGCTCGCAGCACCGCCAATTCTCTGAACTAAGATGGAGAGAAAATCAATTCTCAACTTTCTTATTATATCGTTTTTTTGAGTTTGAGTCAACTGGAAATAATCCTCATTTAAATAACCAACTCCCTATATCCCTGATTACTTTTTCAGGATATATTTTTTCTTACTGCCATTTTTCTTTTTATCCCAACTTTTATTCCAAGTTTTCGAATTGCTATACATAAATACGAAAATATTTGCAAATATAAAGTAACCTATCAACAAATGTATGGAATCAGTTGTTAGGTATTGTCGATCCAAGCCATCCTTTAAATGGAATAGTATAATTGTTTGGTTAACAATCAAAAAGGTTGGCCAATAACTTTTTTTGAAAAAAGTAGACATTTTCATGATTTGTTACCGCTTTCTATTATTATAAACTTAGTATACTACTAGGCTATAAAATAAGCAAATAGGATAGTAAAAATAAACAGCTATACAACCATTCAAAAAACGAACCAGCTTGACTGATTCGTTTTTTATTTTATTTACTCCTACTTCCGATACATCTTAAATTGTAGGAAGAGATCGCTGTAGATACCTGTCCATTTATGGTCAAATTTCTCATAGACCTCTAGGTGTTTCATAGTGTCTGCATCTGGATAGAAGGACTTGTCTTCTTTTGTCTCCTCTGGAAGCATTTCCTTAGCAGCATTGTTTGGTGTTGAATAACCGACATACTCTGCATTTTTTAGAGCATTGTCAGGTTTTAACATAAAATTGATGAAGGCATAGGCTGCATCCTGGTTCTTGACAGTCTTAGGAATGACCATATTGTCAAACCAGAGATTACTTGCCTCTGTCGGTACGACATAGCGGAGATTTTCATTTTTCTCTAGCATCTGACTAGCTTCACCTGAGAAGGTCACACCGATGGCAGCATTATTCTGAATCATGTATCCCTTCATCTCATCGGCAACGATGGCCTTGATGTTAGGCGTTAGCTTGTAGAGTTTATCTACTGTCTCCTCCAACTGCTGTGGATCTTTAGAGTTGAGGCTATAGCCTAGTGAGTTAAGACCTAAACCAAGTACTTCACGCGCCCCATCAAAGAGCATGATGGAGTTCTTATACTCTGGCTTCCAGAGGTCATCCCAATGTTCAGGTGCTTCTTCCACCATGGTTTCATTGTAGACAATTCCCAAAGTTCCCCAGAAGTATGGGATAGAATATTCATTGTTTGGGTCAAAGGACTGGTTGAGAAACTCAGAACCGATATTTTCAATTCCCTCAATTTTACTATAATCTAGCGGAACCAAGAGGTCTTCGTCCTTCATCTTGTTAATCATGTACTCACTTGGGATGGCAATATCATAGGTTGTCCCACCCTGCTTGATTTTCGTGTACATGGCTTCGTTAGAGTCAAAGGTTTCGTACTGGACTTGGATTCCTGTTTCTTCCGTAAATTTCTCCAGAAGTTCAGGAGCGATATAGTCTCCCCAGTTATAGATGACCAATTTTTGGTTATCACGGCTATTGATTTTACTGTCAATATGGTAGGAAATTCCCCACAAGACTAGGATAATCGCTAAAATTCCTGCTAAAAATGAATAGAGTCGTTTCATGCCTGCTCCTCCTTATCACGTGAAATGAAGTAATACCCTACAACCAGGATAATACTAAAGAGAAAGACCAAGGCTGAAAGAGCATTGATTTCAAGCGAAATTCCTTTACGAGCTCGAGAGTAGATCTCAACTGAGAGAGTTGAGAATCCGTTTCCCGTTACAAAGAAGGTCACGGCAAAGTCATCTAGCGAATAAGTGAAAGCCATAAAGTAGCCTGCAATGATAGACGGCGTTAAGTAAGGAAGCATAATCTCCTTGAACATTTGGAACTGACTGGCACCTAGGTCATAGGCTGCATGGATCATATCCCCATTCATCTCTTTCAATCGGGGCAAAACCATAAGCACTACGATTGGAATTGAGAAGGCCACATGACTGGACAAAACGGTCAGAAAACCAAGTGAAAACTTGAGCTGTGTAAAGAGAATCAAGAAACTGGCACCAATCATAACATCTGGCGCAACCATCAAAATGTTATTAAGAGATAGGAAGGCTTCTTGGTATTTTTTGCGAGATTGGTAAATGTAGATGGCACCGAAAGTCCCAATAACAGTCGCTATCAAGGCTGATAGAAAGGCTAGTAAAAAGGTTTGAACCAAGATCAGCATGAGTCTTCCGTCACCAAACATGGTTTCAAAGTGAGTCCAGCTAAAGCCTGTAAAGCTATTCATATCATCCCCTGCATTAAAGGCATAGCCGATCAAGTAAAAGATTGGCAAATAAAGGACGATAAAGACAAAGGCTAGGTAGAGATTGGCAATTTTTTTCATCGTTCTCTCCTTTCCTTAGTCACCCACATAGTGATAAACATGGTCAGGATAAGAACAACACCGATTGTTGAACCCATACCATAGTTGTCATTGGTCAGGAAATTCTGCTCAATAGCAGTCCCCAAAGTAATCACTCGGTTCCCACCAATCAAACGAGTCAACATGAAGAGACTCAAACTTGGGATAAAGACAGATTGAACCCCACTTCTTACCCCATTCATAGATAATGGAAAGATGACATGACGGAAGGTTTCCCACTTGGTTGCACCAAGGTCATAGCTGGCATTGATGAGATTATTATCCATATCGTCCAAAACGTTAAAGATAGGCAAAATCATAAATGGAAGCTCAATGTAGCTTGCAACAAAGATAAATGAGAAATCTGTAAATAGCAACTGCTGAGAACCAATTCCGATAAATTCTAGGAATTGGTTAATAGAGCCATTTTGACCAAAAATTCCTATAAAGGCATAAGCCTTAAGGAGAAGATTGATCCAGGTTGGCAAGATAATCAGCATGAGCCAGAGTTGACGGTGTTTGAGACGAGTCAAAAAGAGGGCTGTTGGATAACTGATAAGAAGCGTCACTAAAGTCACAATCCCTGCATAGAGAACAGAGTTGAAGCTCATTTTGAGGTAGGTCAAGTTTTGAGACGCAAAATAGGATTTATAGTTTTCTAAACTGAACTGACCTTCGATGTTGAAAAATGATTGTCCAAAAATCAAGACCAGGGGTGCCAATACAAAGAGGGCAATCCAAAGCATGTAGGGCACTACAAAGAGTTTAGAGGTTGTTTTCTTCATCTCTTTCCTCCTCAATAGCGTTAATCAAACCTGCTTCTTGCTCTTCGATTTCCACGTACTCTTCGATACGAGCATCGAACTCTTCTTCTGTTTCATTGAGACGCATGATATGGATATCTTCTGGCTCAAAGTCCAGACCGATTTCCTCACCCACGATGGCCTTACGAGTCGAGTGGATCATCCATTCATTTCCAAGTTCGTCATAGGCGATAATTTCATAGTGAACCCCACGGAAGAGCTGGGTATCGACCTTAACTTGGAGCTTGCCTTCTTCAGGAAGGGTAATCCGCAAGTCCTCTGGACGAATAACAACCTCAACAGGTTCATTTGGCTTCATCCCTCCATCGACCGCTTCAAATCGTTTGCCATTAAACTCAACCAAATAGTCCTCAATCATGGTTCCTGGCAGGATATTTGACTCCCCGATAAAGGTTGCAACAAAGTGGTTAATGGGCTCATCGTAGATATCAACTGGTGTTCCAGACTGAACAATCTCACCGTCATTCATGACAAAAATCCAGTCACTCATGGCCAAGGCTTCTTCCTGATCATGGGTAACAAAGACAAAGGTGATGCCCAAGCGTTGTTGCAGTTCACGTAGTTCGTACTGCATGTCTGTCCGCAACTTCAAGTCAAGTGCTGACAAAGGCTCATCCAAGAGCACCACACGAGGCTGGTTAATGATCGCACGCGCGATGGCCACACGCTGACGTTGTCCTCCAGATAGCTTACGGATTGAACGTTTTTCAAATCCTTCTAGCTGAACCATCTTGAGAACTTCTAATACACGTTTTTCGATTTCTTTTTTATCGACCTTACGCAATCGCAATGGAAAAGCAACATTTTCAAACACATTCATATGTGGGAACAAGGCATAAGACTGGAAGACCGTATGAACATCACGTTTATTGGTCGGGATGTCATTGATACGGACACCGTCTAGCATGATATCACCAGTTGTTGCATCCAGCAAACCTGCAATGATATTGAGGATGGTTGATTTACCAGATCCTGAGGCACCGAGAAGTGTATAGAACTTCCCTTCTTCCAACTCAAAGTTAATATCCTTGAGAACCTTAGTGTTGCTATCTTCAAAAACTTTAGAAACGTTTCTGAATTCGATAATTGGTTTTTTCAATTGGCATAAATTCCTTCTTTTTCATAGATTAACAGATCAGGGCTCTGTCAGGCCGCTACTACCTCTTGCAGGGAGTTAGACCACCTGCATATATCTTCGCTACCGATAGGCTTTCACCCCCTTTACATTTCTAGTTAGTAGCAACTAGGCTATTTTTATTTTATTCGTGCTCTCCTAGGATTCGAACTTCTCTCTCGAGGGTAACACCCGAGTGCTCTTTAACTTTCTCAATAACAGACTCGATCAATTCCTCATATTCCTTAGCAGTTCCATCAGCAATATTGACCATAAAGCCTGCATGCTTTTCAGAAACTTCAACCCCACCGATACGATAACCTTTCAAGCCTGCTTCTGCAATCAATTGCCCTGCAAAATGATCCACTGGACGTTTAAAAACTGATCCACATGAAGGATACTCTAAAGGTTGCTTGAGTTCACGAAGATGAGTCAAGCGGTCCATCTCCTGTTTGATGACTTGGTGATTACCTGGAGCTAGGGCGAACTTAGCAGAAAGGACTACTGCCCCTGATGCTTGAATAGCTGAATGACGGTAACCAAAGTTCAAGTCTTTAGCAGACAAGGTTTCGATTTCACCCTCCTTAGTCAAGATTTGACAAGACTGGAGAACATGAGCAATCTCACCACCATAAGCGCCAGCATTCATAAAGACAGCACCACCGACGCTTCCTGGAATACCACAAGCAAACTCAAAGCCAGTCAAACTATGACGTAGGGCAATACGAGTAGTCTCAATCAAGTTAGCTCCAGCTTCTGCCTCAATGGTATAGCCATCAACCGAAACATTATTGAGCTTGTCACACATGATTACAAAACCACGGACTCCACCTTCACGGACGATAATGTTACTTGCATTTCCAAGAACCATCCAAGGAATGTTTTCCTGATTGGCAAACTTGACTACACGAGCCATCTCATAGCGATTGCGTGGAAAAACTAAATAATCTGCCTTTCCTCCAACCTTTGTATAAGTATAGGATTTCAATGGTTCGTCGAATCGAATATCGATTCCTTCTAAGGTTTCTTTTAATTTATCTGATACAGTCATTTTTCTAATCCTTTTATGAAATTCATTCCATTATACCATTTTTAGCCATTTTTTTCGATGATTATGTCACCTTTTACCAGAGGCAATATAAAAAAGAGGCTAGGCCTCCTTGATATTACTGCTTCTTGTAAAAGATTGATTTTGTTAGGAAAACGAAAGCCAAAACTTCTACTGCTAAGATTCCCTCTACCACCAGAGGATTTGAATTCCAGCCAACTTGAGAAAGGCTCGGTGCCAGATCAAATAAAGCATGCAGACCGTAAGCTACTACTAGATAAATCCATTTTTTTTGGCGAACAGCTTGGAAAACCCAGAAGGTCAATCCAACTTGAAGCATCAAGGCAAGAATTCTTTCGACTCCCAAAAGATAAATCTGCCAAGCTGCTAGATTATGAATGGTTGCAAGTGTACTCTCAGGTAAGAGTTGCATGATAGCTGGATTTTGCGATTCAACTGCTGAAAATAGGATAAAGAGATTGAGTAAACCAGCAATTCCGATATAAATCATTTCTAGCCCACCATGACCAAGACCATAAGCGAGGGCATCTGAATCTTCCATCTCTCTTTTTTTGTTCAACCATTTAAAAAAGATAAGTCGAGCTGTTTCTTCAAACAAAGCAGCCATACAAATCCCATAAATCACATAGAGAAGGGGATTTTCCGTCATGAGTGGAACTGTCCCATCCTTTTGTGGATGAAGAACCAAGAGATGAACGATTTTCTCTAAGACCTGAGATGAAGCAAAAAATGCAACTGCCCCAAGTCCCAAAACTGCAAAATTAATCTTGTATTTCTTTCTTGCGTACCAAACTGCTGCAATGAGGACGGCAAACAAGGCCACCATCGTTATTATTACATGAATTTTCATATTTGACTCCTTTTATTCTGACTTATCGATATCTTTTTTCATCTCGTCAACATTAAACTTAGCAAATAGATATTGACGATCCTGAACAGGAAAACGTTGATCCAACTGGTCAACTGCACCCACTTCTACAATACCTTCCTTGATGACAAAGTCCATAACGTGACCACCAAATGTTAGATCATCTGAGATAAAGTGTAGATGGTAACCAGCAACACTAACTCCATGGAAAATTTCAGGTGTCCAAAAACCAACGATAGTTCCTGAGACATTGTCGCAGCTATATTCAGGCTGATGCGTCGCAACCTCAGCAAACTTCGTTTCAGTTGTTGATTTTGGAATCATACGAACATGCATGTGTTTAAAATCACCATGAATCTTGATGGAACGGAAAAGATTCTCTCCATCATAGTAAGACTCAATTCTCTTTTCTAACTCCTGATCGGTCATTTCAAAACGCTGACGGAATATAACTTCTGCCTGGTGGGGTACAACTGCTGCATAGGGAATCAAAGCATCTGGTGAAACTTCCACAATTTCAGGTTTCTCACCTGATCCCTTGGCTTGATAAGCTTTCCCATCTAAGACAATAAGCTCGCCATCGATAGAGTCCAGCGTCCCTAAACCTAAATCACCATGTTCAAGCAATTCACCAACGGTCATGGTTCCACCGTAAAGGCCCGCCATCAAGGCTCCCAAAGTATTGTATTGGAATAATTTAACTGGTTCTTGCACCTTCATCATCTCACTCTTCTTTGAAAATTTTACTTACTAAGTATATCACATTTCTGATTAGAATTGAATGCTAGACTGCCTTTTAATATTCAATGAAAATCAAAGAGCAAACTAGGAAACTAGCCGCAGGTTGCTCAAAACACTGTTTTGAGGTTGTGGATAGAACTGACGGAGTCAGTAACATATATACGGCAAGGCGACGTTGACGCGGTTTGAAGAGATTTTCGAAGAGTATAACATTGCCAAACTTCTAAAAAAAAGGTACAATGTAACAAAATCATGAGAGGTCTGGGATGAAGCAAGAAAGCAAGTATGAACAAGTCGTTCACTATCTAAAAAATGAGATAGAATCGGGTAGATATCCAACTGGAAGTCGCCTACCATCTATCCGAAAACTCAGTCAAGATTTTCACTGTAGCAAAGACACCATACAGCGCGCACTCTTAGAACTTCGATACGAGAAATATATTTACTCCAAACCTCAAAGTGGTTATTATGTATTGGAGCAACAAACCAGTCATGAAGACTTAATTATCTCAGTTAACGATGAACACGCAGCCGCCTATGATGATTTTCGTCTGTGCGTCAATGAGAGCTTGATTGGGCGAGAAAATTATCTCTACAACTACTATGAACACCAAGAGGGTTTAGAAGAATTACGAAAGTCCGTTCAGAAACTACTGTTTGATCAAGCGATTTATAGTAAGGCAGACCAATTAGTCATGACATCTGGAACCCAACAAGCACTCTTTATTCTCTCTCAGATTGATTTTCCAGGTCAAGCTCAGGAAATACTGGTCGAACAACCGACCTATCATCGGATGAATCAGCTGCTACTGGCTCAAAATCTTCCCTATCAAACCATTGACCGTCGAGTAGACGGCATTGACCTAAACGAACTTGAGGAACACTTTAAAAGCGGAAAGATTAAGTTTTTCTATACTATTCCCCGTTTCCACTATCCTCTGGGGCATTCCTATTCTGAAGAGGAAAAACTTGCCATACTTGACTTGGCTGCAAAATATCAGATTTATATCGTTGAGGATGACTATCTGGGGGACTTGGATCCTAAAATGGGACAAACCTTTCATTATTTAGACCAACATGATTTGGTCATCTATATCAAGTCCTTTTCTACCAGTCTTTTTCCTGCCCTTCGAATCACTGCCCTTCTTCTTCCAAACGCTATCAAGGAAGCTTTTGTCACCTATAAAAACATCCTCGACTACGATAACAACCTCATTATGCAAAAGGCCTTATCACTCTACATCGATAGTCAACTCTTTGAGAAAAACAGACTAGCACGACTGGCACTGCAAGAAAAAAGTCAGGAGCACATCCAACAGCTCTTACAAAGGTATCCCATTTCCCTACCGAACTATCCACTTCATGATGGGCTTTTGCTTGATCTCAGGAACTATCCTAGCATCGCTAGTCTTAAACACAGTCCTCTAGAACTCGACTTCTTCGAATCTTCCTATCTAGCGAACTGCCCTTATCACTTTGCAAAAATTTCCTTAGAAAATATTGAAGAAACATTAAGCTATTTAAAAACAGAGCTGGACTGAAATCCAACTCTGTTATTTTTTATTGTTCTACTTCTGTTAGCTTAGCAGCTTTTTCAAGATAAGTTTTGTAAGTTCCGTCATCTTTCAGTTTTTGGATGACCTTATCAACTACTTCCTTCAAATCTGAGTTACCTTTTTTGATAGCTACAGCATTTGCTTCTCCTTCTTTCATAGTCAAGCTTACTGTAGCAACTGCCAAATCTGAGTTCTTAGCAGCATAGCTTAGAGCAACTGGTTCATCCATATGAACAGCATCAACCTTACCTGATTGAAGCTCATTGACTGCTTCGCCCATGTTTGTCAAAGAAGTCAACTGTGCCTTTGGAAGTTGCTCTTTAACCATAGATTCAGGAACAGTTCCTTTCTGAGCTGCAATATTAGCACTTGCAAGAGAGTCCAAATCCTTGTATTTTTCAAGATCTGACTTTCTGATAAGGAAGCTAATTTTATTTTCATAGTAAGGAATTGAGAAATCAAAGACTTCTTGTCTTTCTTCAGTTGCACTGATTCCCGCAATGGCCAAATCAGCCTTACCTGTCTGAAGACTAGTCAAGACATTATCAAAACTCATGCTTGAAACTTCCAATTTCACTCCAAGTTCATCAGCGATTGCTTGCGCCATGTCAATATCAGCACCTACGACTTGGTTCTTACCATCTACAAGGGATTGAAACTCAAAGGGAGCATAGTCTGGACTAGTTGCGACCACCAATTTCCCTTTTTGCTTGATGGCCTCCACTGCAGATTGTGAGCTTGAGCTAGACGATTGGCAAGCTACTAAAAAGAAGCTTGCAAGAAAACTACATAAGACAAATATCCATTTTTTAAAATTCATAAATAAACAACCTCTCTGTTAATTTTGTATAATTATAACTTATTCAGAAATGCTTGTCAAGTTTTTCTTGCATTTTCATAAAATATAATTAAAAAATATAGAAATTCAGTGGTTAGTTTATCTATCTATTGGGAACTTATTTTCAAAAAAATCATTTATCATATCTCGATGTTGCTGGTTTACAATTGTGATATTTTGTATGTCCCTATGTTCAAAAAATCCTAATTCTAAAGTTTCGTCACTCGTAAAAACATTTGTAGAGATAGATGTTTCAGATGCAACTAAATACAAAATTGTAAGAACTTGAGCCTCATCACCATTTGGATAACTATCTGAATATTTTGTATAAACATTTAAAAGTTTTTTCACTGTCACTTTCAGTCCAGTTTCTTCGTAAAACTCTCGAACTAACGCTTCTACAGCCGATTCGCCTAATTCAATAGCTCCGCCTGGTAATCCCCAAGTTCCTTTATCTGCTCGTTTTTGTAATAATATTTTTCCTGATTGACTTAATATTCCACATGTGAAATTTAAAATAATTTTATCTTTTCCAACTTTTTTTCTTATATTCTGTATGTAGTTCATTATTCACCTCTGACAAAGTAAATTATCTATACAATGAAAGCTTACTCTAGTAAAAAGTGGCTCTATAATTTCTGTAGTGGGTAAATCCCCT